>NZ_JBEYVJ010000119.1:0-20774 GCF_040643935.1 Kitasatospora sp. NPDC047058
GCCGGTGGCTGGACGGCCGGTACGGCGGGGTGCACCCCGCCGTACCGGCCGTGCGTCATGGCTCCGCCCGGGGTCAGGCGGACGCGAGCCGCCGGCTCAGCACCTCGTCGGCGAGCCCGTAGGCGACGGCCTCCTCGGCGGTGAACACCTTCTCCCGGTCCATGTCCGCGCGCAGCGTCGCCACGTCGTGGTGCGTGTGCCGGGACAGGACCTCCTCGACCTGCGAGCGGACGCGGACCATCTCCTTGGCCGCGAGGCTGAGGTCGGAGACCGTCCCCTGCCGGCCGCCGCTGGCCGGCTGGCCGAGCAGCACCCGCGCGTGCTGGAGCACGAACCGCCGCCCGGGATCGCCGCCCGCCAGCAGCACCGCCGCCGTCGACGCCGCCTGGCCGACGCAGAACGTGGAGATCGGTGCCTGCACGAAGGTCATCGTGTCGTAGATCGCCATCAGCGAAGTGAACGACCCCCCGGGCGAGTTGAGGTAGACCGAGATCTCCCGCTCGGGGTTCTCCGACTCCAGGTGCAGGAGCTGCGCGATGACCACGTTGGCCACCCCGTCGTCGATCTCGGTGCCGAGGAAGACGATCCGCTCGTTCAGCAGACGGCTGAAGACGTCGTAGGACCGCTCGCCCTGTGCCGTCCGCTCGATGACGTACGGAACCGTGTACGACCCCATGTCACAGCCCCATCCGCCGGCGCGACGCGGCCGGGCGGATGTCGGCGACCGACTCCACCACCCGGTCCACGATCCCGTACTCCCTGGCCTGCTCGGCCGTGAACCAGCGGTCCCGGTCGCCGTCCCGCGCGATCGTCTCCGGGCTCTGCCCGGTGTGCTCGGCGGTGATCCGCTCGATGGCCTCCTTGGTGAACTGGAGGTTCTCCGCCTGGATCTCGATGTCCGAGGCGGTGCCGCCGATGCCCGCGGAGGGCTGGTGCATCATGATCCGCGCGTTCGGCAGCGCGAACCGCTTGCCGGGCGCCCCCACGGTGAGCAGGAACTGGCCCATGCTGGCGGCGAACCCCATCGCCAGCGTCGAGACGTCGTTCGGGATGAGCCGCATGGTGTCGTAGATGGCGAGGCCCGCGGTGACCGACCCGCCGGGGCTGTTGATGTACAGGCCGATGTCGGTGCGCGGGTCCTCCGCCGACAGCAGCAGCAGCTGCGCGCACACCCGGTTGGCCGACACGTCGTCGACCTGGGTGCCGAGGAGGACGATCCGCTGTCCGAGCAGCTGGGCCGCGAGGTGGTCGTCGAAGCGGCTGGGCGGGGTGTCGCCCTCCTCCGCGCGGAGCGGGAGCGTGGTGGGTGGAGTCATCTGGGTCTCCTCGTCGGGGCGGGATGCCGTCGACTCCACTCTCGACCGCGGGAGGGCCCCGGAGGCGGTTTCTCTGCCCGCCGCAGATTCGCCACGGGCAGAGCCGACGGCCCGGCCCGCTCGCGCACCGGCCGGCGGCCGTGGTGGCGCGTCAGGGTTCGAGGAGTTCCACGGTGACGGTGGCGACGTCGCCCTCCTCGATCGCCTCCGCCTTGCGCACGGCGCGCTTGACGGGCAGCACGTAGCAGCCGCGGGCGCTGTCCGGGAAGACCGAGGTCAGCCAGGTGGTGTGGCCGACCGTCACCCGCACGCGGCGGGAGCCGAAGCCGCGGGGCGGGCCGCCGGGGAAGTCCCGGATCTCCTCGGACGCGTCGACGGGCAGGCTGACGAACGTCCAGCTCTCGGCACGCCGGGCCTCCCAGATCCACAGCTCGGCTTCGAAGGTGAACAGCACGGGCCAAGCATCGCACGGGCCGGCACCGGTCCGGCGGCGGACGTGTCGGGCGGTGCCGGTCCTCCGTTCGGATCACGGCGGACCTGTGCCACGACGGGACAAAAGCGACACAACGGATACGCTGCGGCCAGGATGCCGAGACATCGGAGTGCTCATGGACCGCTACCCGCCCATCGCCGATCACGGACTGGTGGGGGACCTGCAGACCGCCGCGCTGATCTCCGCGCAGGGTGTCGTGGACTGGTTCGCCGCCCCGCGGTTCGACGCGCCCAGCATCTTCGCGTCGCTGCTGGACCACGACCGGGGCGGGTACTTCCGGCTGGCCGCGGTGGAGCACGACCCGACCTGCCGGCAGCTGTACTACCCGGACAGTGCGGTCCTGGTCACGAGGTTCATGTCCGAGGACGGCGTGGGCGAGGTCATCGACTGGATGCCGCCGGACACCGGCCGGCGGGTGTCGGACCGGCACACCCTGATCCGGGTGGTCCGCGCGGTGCGCGGCACCGTGCGGTTCGTGCTCGACTGCAGGCCGCGCTTCGACTACGGCCGGGCCGGCCACCGGGTGACCGTCGACGGGCAGGACGCCGTCTTCCACGCGCCCGGGGCGGCGCTGCACCTGCGCGCCCTGTTCCCGCTGCAGCAGGCGGACCACGACGTCCGGGGCACGGTCACGCTCCGGGCCGGCGAGACCTCCGGCGTCGTCATGACGTCCTGCGGCCCGGACGGCGAGGCCCCGCCGCCGCCGTCGGTCGACCGGATCACCGCGCAGCTGTGGGAGGCCGTCGACTACTGGCAGGCCTGGGTCCGCCAGTCGGACTACCGCGGCCGCTGGCCGGACGCCGTCCACCGGTCCGCGATCACGCTCAAACTGCTCACCTACGCCCCGACCGGTGCGCTGGTGGCGGCGCCCACCATGGGCCTGCCGGAGCAGATCGGCGGCGAACGCAACTGGGACTACCGCTTCACCTGGGTGCGCGACGCCTCGCTCTCGGTGCGCGCGCTGCTGGACCTGGGCTTCACCGAGGAGGCCGAGGCCTTCGCCCGCTGGCTCGGTGAGCGGCTGCACGAGCGGCTCGACCTCCCGGGGGAACGGCTGCAGATCATGTACCGGGTCGACGGGGACCCGCAGCTCTCCGAGGAGATCCTCGAACACTTCGAGGGGTACCGCGGGTCCGCGCCCGTGCGGGCCGGCAACGCCGCCATGGACCAGCTCCAGCTCGACATCTACGGCGAGGCCCTCTACGCCATCGCCGAGGGGCGGAAGGCCGGCCTCCACCCCGGTTACGCCGTCTGGGAGGCGACGGCGAAGACCCTGGACTGGCTCGCGGACAACTGGGACCGCCCGGACGAGGGGATCTGGGAGACCCGGGGCGGCCGCAAGGACTTCACCTTCAGCCGGGTGATGACCTGGGTCGCCTTCGACCGCGGACTGCGCGTGGCCGAGGAGTTCAGCCGGCCCGCCGACGTCGCCCGGTGGCGCGACACGCGGGACGCCGTGCTGCGGCAGATCATGGAGCGCGGCTGGAGCCGGAAGGAGCGCGCCCTCGTCCAGCACTACGGCGGCGACGTCCTGGACGCGTCCCTGCTGCTGATCCCGCACGTGGGCCTGCTCGCGCCGAAGGACCCGGCCTGGCTCTCCACGCTCGACGCGGTGGACCGCAAACTGGTGTCGGACAGCCTCGTCTACCGCTACGACCCGGCCGCGTCGCCGGACGGCCTGCGCGGTTCGGAGGGCACCTTCAGCCTCTGCACCTTCCTCTACGTCGACGCGCTCGTCCGGGCCGGCCGGCTGCGGCAGGCCCGCTACGCCTTCGAGAAGATGCTCACCTACGCCAACCACGTGGGCCTGTTCGCCGAGGAGATCGGTCCCTCCGGCGAGCAACTGGGCAATTTCCCCCAGGCGTTCACCCACCTCTCGCTCATCATGGCGGCGGGCTCGCTCGACGACGCCCTGGACCGGGTCAGCCGGCGCTGACCGGAGGGGAGCGGGCATGGACGACGGCATGCACCGGGACGCTGCGGGCCCGGCGGCGGAGCGCCTCGACGGGGCCGCCTTCGACGCCCTGTACCGGCGGATCACCGCGCTCGCCCACGCCGGGGCGCACCCCCGCGGGGCCCTGGAGACGATCACGCCGGCGCGCGTCCGCGCGGCCGTGCGCGAGGTGCGGACGGGGCGTCATGTGAGCCTGGCCGCACCGGTGACGACCAGACCGGAGCCGGACGACCCGGATCCCGCCCGGCACCCGATGACCGGAGCGGTCGCCGGACGGATGGCCGGCCGGGGGCTGGAGTTCGCCCGGGACCGGATCGAGATGAACGTGCACGGGGACGCCGACAGCCATCTCGACGCGCTGTGCCACGTCGTGTACGACGGCACGCTGTACGGCGGCGTCCCCGCGACCACGCTGACCGACGAGGGCGCCGGGGCGCTCTCCGTCGGCCTCGCCGCGGCGGGGATCGTGGGCCGGGGGGTGCTGCTGGACATCCCGGGCCTGCGCGGGGTGCCCTGGCTGGAGCCGGGGGAGTGGGTGACGGCGGAGGAGCTCCTGGCCGCCGAGACCGCCCAGGGGGTGCGGTTCGGCGGGGGCGACCTGCTCTTCGTCCGGGTCGGCCATCGGCGGCGCCGGCGCGAACTCGGCCCGTGGGACGCGGCCGCCGGCCGCGCGGGCCTGCACCCCGGGGCCGTGGAACTGCTCGCCGAGCGGCGGGTCGCGGTGCTCGGCAGCGACGGCAACAACGACTGCGCGCCCAGCCCGGTGGACGGGGTGGGCTTCCCGGTCCACGTGCTGGCCGTCCGCGCGCTGGGTGTCCACCTGCTCGACTACCTGCAGTTCGAGGAGCTGCTGCCGCTCTGCCGGGACGAGGGCCGCTGGTCCTTCCTCTGCGTGGTCGCTCCGCTGCGGCTGGCCGGCGGTACGGGCTCCCCGGTCAGCCCGGTCGCCGTGCTCTGACGCCCCGCGCGGCCGCCGGGCGTCCGGTCCGCGACCGGGATGCCGGACGGGCCGGGTTCACCCGGCCGCGCTCCCGGGTCCCAGGACCACGTTCGCGAGCGGCCGCCCCGCCGTGAAGCGTTCGAGCTGGGCGCGGACCAGCGCGCGGGCGCGCGGCGGGAACGCGGTGGTGTTGCCCCCGGCATGGGGAGTGATCAGCACGTTCGGCGCGGACCAGAGGGGGTGGCCGGGCGGCAGCGGCTCCGGATCGGTGACGTCCAGGGCCGCGCGCAGGCGCCCGGCGCGGAGCTCGTGCACCAGCGCGCCGGTGTCCACCACCGGGCCGCGGGCGACGTTCACCAGGAGGGCGTCGTCCTTCATCCGGGCGAGGAACTCCGCGTCCACCAGTCCGCGGGTCCGCGCGGTGAGCGGGACCGTCAGCACCACGACGTCCACCGCGCCGAGCAGTCCGGGCAGGTCCCCGGCCGCGTGGACCGGGCCGCCCGGGCCCTCCCGGGCCGTGCGGGCCACCCGGACGATGCCGCACTCGAACGGGGCGAGCCGCGCCTCCACCGCCGCGCCGACCGAGCCGTGGCCGACGACCAGCACCGTCCGGCCGGCGAGCGCGGGGCGGAGCCCGCCGGACCACGTCCCGGTCCGCTGGGCCGCCGCGAAGTCCGGGATCCCGCGCAACGAGGCCAGCACGAGGGCCACGGCCAGCTCCGCCGTGCTCGCGTCGTGCACCCCGCGGGCGTTGCAGAGCGTCACGCCGTCCGGGACGTGCGGCGCCAGGTCGTCGACGCCGGCGCTGAGCGACTGCACCACCCGCAGCCGCGGCATCCGGTCCAGCAGCGGCCGCGCGGCGCCGGTGAAGGCGTACGGGATCACGAAGAACTCGACGGTGCCCAGCGGCCCGGCCCCCGGCGGGTCGCCCGTGCCGTCCCAGACCACGGCCGTCCAGCCCTCGGGAAGGCCCCCGACCTCGCCGGGCGGCCAGGGCAGCAGCACCCGCGGCCCGCTCACGACGCCCCGCTCACGACGCGTGCGCACGACCGCGGGCGCTGTGGACGGCAGCCGGGCATCTCGTCTCCTGCGGGGAGCGCGCTCTCGCACGACGGTGGTCGGGTACGAGTGTCACACGGTGCCCGCCGCGCGGCCGGTCGGCCGGGAGCCGGGCAAGGCCCCCGCGGGCCGCATCCCGGGCGCCCGTGTGCGCTCGCCCGGCCGCCGCTCTACCGTCGGAGGAGAGGGTCCGGCCCGGCCTTCCCCCTGGCTCCCGGGCCGAGGCCCGGCCGGCGTCCGGCCGTCCAAGGGAGTCCCCGTGGCCGACAACCAGCACTACGACGTCATCGTGATCGGCACCGGAGCGGGTGGCGGTACGCTCGCCCACCGGCTCGCCCCGACCGGCAAACGGATCCTGATCCTCGAACGCGGCGACTACCTGCCGCGCGAACGGGACAACTGGGACTCGACCGCGGTCTTCGTCAAGGGCAAGTACCGGGCGCCGGAATACTGGTACGACAAGCATGGGAACGCGTTCCCGCCCGAGGTCAACTACTACGTCGGCGGCAACACCAAGTTCTACGGTGCCGCGCTGTTCCGGCTGCGCCCCGAGGACTTCGGCGAGTTACGCCACCACGACGGGATCTCACCCGCCTGGCCCATCCGCTACGAGGACCTGGAGCCGTACTACACCCGGGCGGAGCACCTCTACCTGGTGCACGGCCGGCACGGCGAGGACCCCACCGAGGGCCCGGCGAGCGCGCAGTACGCCCACCCGCCGGTCGAGCACGAGCCGCGCATCCAGCAGCTCAGCGACGACCTGGAGAAGCAGGGCCTGCACCCGTTCCACCTGCCGATCGGCGTGGACCTGACCCAGGACGGCACCGGCCGGGCGGTGCGGGACAGCGCCTGCATCCGCTGCGACCGGGTCGACGGCTTCCCCTGCCTGGTCGGCGCCAAGTCGGACGCACAGGTGATCTGCGTCGACCCGGCGCTGCGGCACGACAACGTCACGATGGTCACCCGGGCGAACGTCCGCAGGCTGGAGACCGACCCCGCCGGCCGGACCGTCACCGGCGTGGTCACCGAACTCGCCGACGGCAGCACCGAGACCTTCTCCGGCGACATCGTCGTGGTCTCCTGCGGCGCCGTGAACTCCGCCGTCCTGCTGCTGCGTTCCGCCAACGACCGGCACCCCGCAGGACTGGCCAACAGCGCCGGCGTGGTCGGCCGCCACTACATGCGCCACAACAACCTGGCGCTGATGGCGGTCTCCAGGGAGCCCAACCCGACCGCCTTCCAGAAGACCCTCGCCCTCCACGACTGGTACCTGGCCGGCGACGCGTGGGAGTTCCCTATGGGCGGCATCCAGATGCTGGGCAAGTCCGACGCCGAACAGATCCACGGCGAGGCTCCCCGCTGGGCCGGCGCCGTCACCCCGGACATGCCCTTCGAGGTCCTCGCCCACCACGCCGTCGACTTCTGGCTGTGCGGTGAGGACCTGCCGCAGCCGGACAACCGCGTGGTGCTCGGCAAGGACGACACCATCCGCCTCAGCCTGGACGAGAAGAACAACACCGCCGGGCTGGAGCGGCTGCGCCACCAGCTCCAGAAGATGCTGGGACGCCTGGGGATGCACGAGCACCACCTGCTCTCCCGCAGCATCTACCTGCACAAGGGCATGCCGATCGGCGCGACCGCCCACCAGGCCGGCACCGTGCGGTTCGGCACCGACCCGCGGTCCTCCGCCCTGGACGTCCACTGCAAGGCGCACGACCTGGACAACCTCTACGTCGTGGACACGAGCTTCTTCCCGAGCATCGGCGCGGTGAACCCGTCGCTGACGGCCATCGCCAACGCACTGCGGGTCGGCGACCACATCGCCGACCGCATGCGGTGAGCAGGAGGACCGAGAGATGGCAGCACACCGGATGGACGCCCTGGTCATCTTCGGCGCGACCGGGGACCTCGCCAAGCTGGAGACCTTCCCCGCCCTGGTGGGCCTGGTCGACCGCGGCGTGCTCGACGTGCCCGTGGTCGGCGTGGCCAAGAGCGGCTGGGGACTGGAGCAGTTCCGGGCCTACGCCGCGGCGTCGCTGACGTCGAACGGGATGGACCCGGCCGCACCGGCGGCGGCGAAGATGCTGGGGCTGCTCCGCTACGTCGACGGCGACCTCGACGACGACGCCACCTACCGGGCGATGTCGCGCGAGATGGGCGAGGGCGCCCGGGCGCTGTACTACCTGGAGGTCCCGCCGGTGCTGTTCGGCCGGATCGCCAAGGGCATCGCCGACGCCGGGCGGGCCAAGGGCGGCCGGGTCATGGTCGAGAAGCCGTTCGGCACCGACCTGGACAGTGCGCGCGAACTCAACGCGACCGTGCACGAGTACTTCCCGGAGGACGCGATCTACCGGGTCGACCACTGGCTCGGCCTCGACCCCGTGGAGAACGTGCTCTTCGCCAGGTTCGCCAACTCGGTCATCGAGCCGCTGCTGAACCGGACGCATGTCAGCAGCGTCCAGATCACCATGGCCGAGGCCTTCGACGTCGCCGACCGCGGCCGGTTCTACGACCGCACCGGCGCCGTCCGGGACGTCGTCCAGAACCACATGCTGCAGGTCCTCGCGACGGTGCTGGCCGAGCCGCCGTCCGGGGAGGGGCTGGAGTCGTGGCGCGACGCCAAGGCGAACGTGGTGTCCTCGCTGCGCCCGCTGACCCCCGAGAACATCGTGCGCGGCCAGTACGAGGGGTACGCCGACGTGGCGGGCGTCGCCCCGGGATCGACGACCGAGACCTACGCGGCCGTGCGGCTCGCCGCGGACTCCTGGCGCTGGGCGGGCGTGCCGATCCTGATCCGCGCCGGGAAGTGCCTGCCCGTCACCGCGACCGAGGTGAGCATCCGGTTCCGCAGCGCGCCCCACGACGTGTTCGGGCTGCAGCCGACGCCGGCCGCGAACAGCCTGCGGTTCCGCGTCTGGCCGGAGACCCAGGTGACCCTCACCCTGGCGGGGAAGGTCCCGGGCGGCGGCTGGCAGGCCAAGCACGAGGAACTCACCTTCAGCGAGGTGCCCGGATCGGACATGCGCCCGTACGACCGTCTGATCGGTGCGGCGCTGGACGGCGACCGCTGGCTGTTCGCCCGGCAGGACACCGTCGAGGCGGCCTGGCGGGTCGTCGACCCCGTCCTGGGGAACGTCGTCCCGGCCCGCCCCTACCCGCAGGGCGGCTGGGGCCCGAAGGAGGCCGACGCCCTGCTCCCGGAGGGCGAGGTCTGGCACGACCCGGCCTGACCGGCGGGTCCGCCTTGCCCCGAACGGATGACTGCTCCGGCCGGCGGCGGGGCGGAGCGCGTCGGGGGCGGTTCCGGTGATCCGGGGGTGCTTTAGTGCCTTCCATGCACGCGAAGGAACCGCAGGTGCAGCTGCCGGACCACATCGTGCCGCGCCGGGTGGTGATCATCGGCGGCGGTTTTGCCGGTCTGTTCGCGGCCCGCACGCTCCGGCGGTCACCCGTGGCGGTGACCCTCGTCGACCGTCGTGCCCACCACCTCTTCCAGCCCCTGCTGTACCAGTGCGCCTCGGGCATCCTCTCCGAGGGCCAGATCGCCCAGCCGCTGCGCGCCGTCCTCCGCAGGCACCACAACGTCCGCTGCCTGCTCGCCGAAGCGGCCGGGGTGGACGCCGACAACCGGGTGGTCCTGGCGGTGACACCGGACGGCGGGACGCTGTCGCTGCCGTACGACGACCTCGTGGTGGCGGTCGGCGTGCGGCAGTCGTACTTCGGCCACCAGGAGTTCGCCGCCCGCGCTCCGGGCATGAAGACGCTCGAGGACGCCCTGGAGGTGCGCCGGCGCATCTACCGGGCCTTCGAGATGGCCGAGACCTGCGCGGACCCGCGGGAGCAGCAGGCGTGGCTCACCTTCGCGCTCGTCGGCGGCGGTCCGACCGGAGTGGAACTCGCCGGACAGATCCACGAGATCGCCAGGCGCACCCTCGACCGGGAGTTCCGGACCATCGACTCGTCCCAGGCGCGCGTCCTGCTCTTCGAGGGCGGCGACTCCGTGCTCACGGCGTTCGGGCCCACGCTGGCCCGGCGCGCGGAGCGGACGCTGCGCGGCCTCGGGGTGGAGGTCCACCTCCGGACCCTGGTCACCGACGTCGACGACGAGGGCCTGACCGTGCGTGAGCAGGGGCGCACCACCCGGTTCGAGGCCCGCACCGTCCTGTGGACCGCCGGAGTGGAGGCACCGCCGTTCGCCCACGCGCTGGCCCGTGCGACGGGCGCCGCGCAGGACCACGCCGGCCGCCTGCTCGTGCAGCCGGACCTGACACTCCCCGGCTACCCGCAGATCCGGGTGGTGGGGGACCTGATGGCCCTCGACGGGCTGCCCGGCATGGCCGAGGTCGCCATGCAGTCCGGCGCCTACGCCGGACGCGTGATCCGGCACGGGGTGGAGGGACGCGCCGAGCGGGCCCGCCCGTTCCGCTACCGCGACTTCGGCAGCGCCGCGTACATCTCGCGCGGCCGGGCGGCCGTCAGGGCGGGACCGGTCAGGGTCTCGGGCGTGACGGGCTGGCTGGTCTGGCTGCTGATCCACATCGTCTTCCTCACCGGCTTCCGCAGCCGGCTGGGCGCCCTCGCCAGCTGGTTCCTGGTCTTCGCCACCGGTGCCCGCCGCGAGCGGGCGTTCACCGGGGAGGGAGAACGGGGGCACGGCGCTCCGCCCGCCGGCGCCGGCGACCGAGCCGGCCGCGACCAACCGACCGCCGACAGAGCGCACTGACCAGCCGCGGAGGCCTTGAATGCACAGCGCCGTCACCCTCCTGACGGACAGTCCGCCCCAGATGCTGCCGGCCCGGCAACTCATGGCGTTCACGCTCGCCACGCACATCCTCCTGGTGCCGATGGGGGTGGCCCTTCCCTTCGTCACGCTCCTGGTGCACCACCGCGGCCTGCGCCGGAACGACCCGGTCGCCCTGCAGCTCGCCCGGCGCTGGTCCGCCGTCATGGCGGTCCAGTTCGCCATCGGCATCGTGACGGGAACGATCCTCACCTTCGAGTTCGGCCTCCTGTGGCCGGGGCTGATGGGCCACTGGGGAGACGTCTTCGGGCTCGGCTTCGGCGTGGAGGGCTGGGCCTTCTTCCTGGAGGCCGTCATGATCGCCATCTACCTCTACGGGTGGCGCCGGCTCGACCCCAAGGTCCACTTCTGGCTCGCCGTCCCGCTGCCGTTCGCGGCGCTCCTGGGCGCGTTCGGCATCATCGCGGCGAACTCGTGGATGAACACCCCGCAGGGCTTCACCCTGGACGCCCAGGGCGACGTCGTGAACGTCACCGTGCAGCAGGCCGTCTTCACGCCCATCTTCGGGCCGGAGTACTGGCACTTCGCCGTGGCCATGTTCCTGACGGCCGGCTACGTGGTCGCCGGCGTCTACGCGGTCGGCTGGCTGCGCGGCCGGCGCGACCGCTACCACCGGCTGGGGTTCACCGTGCCGTTCACGGTGGCCGCGATCCTCACGCCCGTCCAGCTCGTCGTCGGGGACACGATCGCACGGGCCGTCTTCCACAAGCAGCCCACCAAGTTCGCGGCGATGGAGATCGTCTGGACGACGGACACCCACGTGCCGGAGTACATCTTCGGCCGGCTGAACGCCGACGGCACGATCTCGGGGGGTCTGAAGATCCCCCAACTCGACTCCATGCTGGCCGGGTTCAAACCCAGCACCCAGGTCACCGGACTGACGGCGGTGCCCGCGGCGGACCGGCCCACACCGGCCGAGGCCACCCTCGTGCACTGGACGTTCGACATCATGGTCATCCTCGGCAGCCTGCTGCTCCTGCTCGCCCTGTGGTACGCCGTGGCCTGGTTCCGCCACCGCGATCTGCCGCGGTCGCGGTGGTTCTTCCGCTGTGCGGCCGCGGCGGGGGTGGCCAGCCTGGTCAGCGTGGAGTGCGGCTGGATCACCACCGAGGTCGGCCGGCAGCCCTGGATCGTCTACCAGAACATGCGGGTCGCCGAGGCCGTCACCGCGACCCGGGCGAGCTCGCTCTGGGCCATGCTCGGCGTCGTCGTCGCCCTGTACGTGGTCCTCTTCTCGGCCTTCCTCACCGTCCTGCGGAAGTTGCACCACCACTGGCGCATCGCGGACGAGGGCCTGGCCCCCAACCGGCCGGCCCATGCCCCGGAGAGCGACACCCCCTACGGCCCGCGGGAGGAGGCCGGCCTGGCCGCCGGCCCGTCGCACCCGTCGGCGCAGGACGGGACCCCCCGTGGCTGAGGCCGTCGCGTGGGTCATGCTCGCCGTCCTCGCCGCTTACGCCTGCGCGGGCGGCACCGACTACGGCGCGGGCTTCTGGGACCTCTGCGCCGGCGGAGCCGAACGGGGCGAGCGGCCGCGCCGGCTGATCGACCACGCGATGGAACCCGTGTGGGAGGCCAACAACGTCTGGCTCATCTTCCTCATGGTCATCATGTGGACGGGCTTCCCGCCGTTCTTCGCCGCCGTCTTCAGCGCCATGTGGCTCCCGCTCGTCCTCGTGGTGCTCGGGCTCGTCCTGCGCGGCGCGGGTTTCGCGCTGCGCAGGCCCGCCCGGCGGCTGACCCAACGCCGCGTCTACGGTGCGGTGTTCGCCGTCTCGTCGCTCCTCGTGCCGTTCTTCTTCGGCGCCGTGATCGGCGGCGTCGCCTCCGGGCGGGTCGCCCCGGGGACCCCCGCCTCGGCCGACGCCTGGGCGAACCCCACCTCGGCCGTCACCGGCCTGATGGCGGTCGGCGCCACGGCGTTCCTGGGGGCGGTGTTCCTGACGGCGGACGCGCGCCGCTACCAGGCGCCGGACCTCGTCGACTACTTCCGGCTCCGGGCCTGGTGGAGCCTGGCCGCCCTCGTCGTCCTCGCCTTCATCGGCCTGCCCGTCACCCACCACGACGCCGCGTACGTGTGGGACCGGATCACCGGCGGGGTCCCGCTCGCACTGATCGTCGTGGCGGCGGCCACCGCGCTGGTCACCGCGCTGCTGCTGGCGCGCAGGGCGCTGCGGTGGTGCCGCTACACGGCCGTCGCCGGCGTCGTCCTGGTGATCGCCGCCTGGGGCGCGGCGCAGCGCCCCTACCTGCTGCCCACCTCCCTGACCGTCGGCCAGGCCGCCGGGGTGCCGCCCACCCTGACCTGGCTGCTGATCGTCACGGGCATCGCGGTCCTCCTCGTGGGGCCGGGCCTCGGACTGCTCTACTGGCTGGACACCCGGGGGAAGCTGGAAGCGCTCACCGACGCGGACACCGAGGAGGAGCGGCCACCGGCCGAGCCGGTCTGACGCCGCGACGCGCGGCTGTGCCGCGTGGGGGCGGGAACGCGACCGCGTCCCGGCGGCTTTCCCCGGGGCGCCGCCGGTGCGGGTCCGGAATTTCCCGCGGGGCCGGGAAAGCCGCCCTACCTGCCGGGAACCGCTGCTGCCTAGGTTGCCAGGCGCAACAACTCCTGTTGCCGGAACCCGAGTCCACGAGGGGGAAGTGTGGCTGACCTAGAGGCGGGCGTGCTGGCGATCGGCGCAGGCCCGGCGAACCTGGCGCTGGCGGCGGCGATCGAGGAGTGCGGATCGGCCGAGCTGGCCGAGCGCACCCTGCTGCTGGAGCAGGCCCCGGACATCAAGTGGAAGCGCGACCTGCTGATGCCGTGGGCACGCAGCCAGGTGTCCTTCCTGAAGGACCTGGTGACCCTGCGGGACCCGCGCAGCCGGTTCTCGTTCCTCAACTTCCTGCACCAGCACGGAAGGCTCGACCAGTTCATCAACCTGGGCACGTTCCACCCGCACCGCTGGGAGTTCTCCGACTACCTGCAGTGGGTGGCCGCCTCGCTGGAGAAGGTGCGGATCCGCTACGACGCCAGGGCCACCGCCACCGAGCCGGTGTACGACGCGCAGGGCCGGCTGACCGGCTGGCAGGTGACGCTGGCCGACGGCGACACCATCCGCTGCCGGGACCTGGTGATCGGCGCCGGCCGGGACGCCCACGTCCCGGAGGTCTTCGCCGGCCTGTCCGCGGAGAAGGTGATCCACAGCGCCCGCTTCCGCAGCCGGATCGCCGCCGTGGACAAGGACGCCCCGCTGCGCGCCGTGGTGGTCGGCGGGGCGCAGAGCGCCGCCGAGATGTTCATGGCGGTGTACGAGAACCTGCCGAACTCCAGCGTCACCATGCTGGTCCGCTCCATAGGCCTGCAGAACTACCAGACCAGCAAGTTCGTCAACGAGCTGTTCTACCCGTCCTTCGTCGACGAGTTCTTCGAGGCCCCGGCCGGGATGCGCGCCCAGGTGCTGGACGAGATGCGGCTGACCAACTACGCGGGCCTGGCACCGCCGTTCCTGGACGAGCTGTACCTGATGCTGTACCGGGAGAAGATGATCGGCACCGGCCGCGCCGAGGTGCAGGCGATGACCGAGGTGGTCGCCGCCCGCGAGGAGGACGGCGAGGTGGTGCTCGACCTGCGCGACCGGCGCACCGAGAAGGTCTCCGAGCACCGCTGCGACCTGGTGCTGCTCGGCACCGGCTACGACAGCCGGATGCCCGCCCTGGTACGGGAGCTGACTGCGAAGGCGGGCCTGCCGGAGGTCACCGTCAGCCGCAACTACCGGGTCGACCTGGGCGACACCGCGGGCGGCGCGCTCTACCTCCAGGGCGTCAACGAGGCCACCCACGGCATCGCCGACTCCCTGATCAGCGTGCTCGCCCAGCGGGCCCGGGACATCTCCGGCGAGCTCCTCGACCGGCACACCGCCCACGCCGCCCACGTCGCCCGGGGGAGCCGGTGATGGGCCGGCTGCTGGTCGTCGCCCCCGGCCCCACCGCCAACGGGGACCTCCACCTCGGCCACCTGGCCGGGCCGTTCCTCTCCGCCGACGTGTGCGCCCGGCACGCCCGCGCGACCGGCCGCGACACCCTGTTCGGCACCGGCGTGCACTTCACCCAGAACTACATCGTCACCACCGCCCGCCGGCTCGGCGAGCAGCCCGAACGGCTGCGGCTGCGCGCCGCCGAGCAGGTCGAGGCCACCCTCGCCGCGGCCGGCATCGAACCCGACGGCTTCGTCCGGTTCGACGAGCGGTACGCCAAGACCGTCCGGCGGTTCTTCGAACGGCTGCACGCCGAAGGGCACCTGAGACGCCGGGCGACCTCCTTCCCCTACCTGCCCGCCACCGGCGAGTTCCTCACCGACGCCTACGTGCGCGGCGGCTGCCCGGTGTGCCTGGGCGAGGGCTGCGCCGGGCTGTGCGAGAACTGCGGGCACTGGATCGCCTCCGGCGAGCTGATCGGACCGACGTCCACCCAGCACCCGGAGCTGCCGGTCGAGCTGCGCGAACGCGAGGTGCTGGTCCTGCCGCTGGAGGAGCACCGGGCCGCGCTGACCGCGTACTTCGAACGGCTCGCCCCCACCATGCGGCCCCGGCTGGCCCAGCTGGTCGAGGAACTGATGGCCGCGCCGCTGCCCGACTACCCGGTCACCCTGCCGATCGACTGGGGCATACCCGCGCCCTTCGCCGAGACCCCGGGCCAGGTGCTCTACTCCGACACCGAGACCATCGCCTGGAGCCTGCACGCCATCGCGCTGGCCGCCGAGGCCCGCGGCGAGGTGCCCGGCGACAGCGAACGCTACTGGGCCGCCGAGGCCGCGCCCGAGGTGGTGTACTTCTTCGGCTCCGACGCCAGCTTCGCCTTCGCGCTGGCCGGCACCGCGATGCTGCTCGCCCTCGGCGGGCTGGCCCTGCCCGCGCACTTCGTCACCAACGAGTTCTACGAGCTGGACAGCGACAAGTTCTCCACCAGCCGCGGCCACGTGGTGACCGGCCGCCAGCTCGCCGCCGAGGTGCCGCGCGACCTGATCCGCTACTACCTGGCCGCCACCGGACCCGACTTCCAGCGCACCAACTTCACCCGCGCCGCGATGGACCGGGTCTGCGGGCAGCGGCTGGTCGAACCGTGGAACCGGGTCGCCGAGAAGGCCGAGCGGTTCGTGGGCGCCGGCGACCTGCCGGTCGGCGAACGCTCCCGGCAGGCCGGGAGGCTCATGGTGGAGCGGTTCGCCGCGGCGCTCGGCCCGCGCCGGTTCAGCCTCACCGCCGCCGCCTTCACCCTCACCGAGCAGCTCGGCCGGCTCGACCGCCGGGAGGTCACCGCGCGCGACGCCGGCGACTTCTGGCACGAGCTGGACCTCTTCCTGCGCTGCGCCGCCCCGCTGCTGGTCGACCTGGCCGCCGCGGGCCTGGTCGAGACGGCGATACCCGCCGAACCGCAGGCCCGCTCCGTCCGCCCGCGGCCGCTGCCCAGGCTCACCGGCGGCGGACGGTGAGCGGCAGCACCGCCGCGCACGTGGTGGTGGTCGGCGCCGGGGTCACCGGACTGCTCACCGCCGTCGCCTGCGCGCGGGCCGGGCACCGGGTCACCGTGCTGGAGCGCGGCCCGGTGCCCAACCCGGGCGCCACCTCGTACGACCAGCACCGGGTGATCCGCACCCTGCTGCCCGGCGACCCGGACGGCACCGCCGGCCGGCTCGCCGCCCACCGGCACTGGCGGGAGCTGGAGTCCGTCCTCGGCGCCGCGCTGTACCGCCGGGTCGGAGTGGTCACCGCCTGGCCCGAGCACCGGCTCGCCGAGGTCGAGGCGGAGGCGGACCGGGCCGGGGTCGCGGTCGAGCGGCTGACCGCGGGGCAGCTGCCCCTGCTCGGCCTGCCCCCGGGGGCGGGGGCCGTGCGGGAGCGGTCGGGCGGGGTGCTGCTCGCCGACCGGGTGCTGCGGGCCGCCGCCCGCTGGCTGGCGGTGCGGCCCGGTGTCGCGCTGCGACCGTACTGCCGGGTCACCGCCGTCCACCCGGACTCCGGGCGGGTCGTGCTGGCCGGCGGCGAGGTGGTCCGCGCGAACGCCGTCCTGCTCTGCGCCGGCCCGTGGACCCGTGAACTGACGGGCCACCGGGTGGTGCTGTACCGGCAGACCATGCTCTACCTGCGCCCGCCCGCGCCGGACGCCGACCGGTGGCAGGCCGCACCCGCCGCGGGCGGCCTGGGCCGCGAAGGGCGCGGCTGGGTGCTGCCGCCCGGTGCGGGCGCCCTGCTCAAGTTCAGCTCGGACACCGTGTGCCGGCCCGTCGAGGACACCGACAGCACGGGCGAGGACCAGCGGCCGTACGTCGACCGGCTGGCCGGGGAGGGCGTGCTGCCCGGCCTGGCCGGCCACGCGCCGGCGGCCGTCCGGGTCTGCCACTACACCGCGGACGCCGCGACCGGGGGCCCGCTGCTGGCCCGGGTCACCCCGGGCCTGTGGGTCCGCGCCGCCTGCGGCGGCAGCGGCTTCTCCACCGCGCCCCTGGTCGCGGAACGCATCGCCACGGCCGTGAAGGAGGCCGCATGACCGACCACAAGCCACCGGCCGGCGACGAGCCGCCGGTCGGCGTCCTCGACACGCTCAGGGCCACCCCGGCGACCGTCCGGTACCTGCTCGGCGGCGTCCTGGTCAACCAGCTGGGCGCCTTCGTCCAGACCTTCCTGGTGCTCTACCTGACGCACCGGGGGATGTCCGACGGCACCGCCGGCCTCGCCCTCGGCGCGTACAGCCTGGGCACCGTGTTCGGCACCGTGCTCGGCGGGGAGATCACCCACCGGCTCGGCCCGCGCACCACGATCGTCGTCGCGATGACCGGCTCCGCGCCGCTGGTCGCCGTGCTGCCGCTGCTGGCCCGGCCCGGGCTGCTCGCCCCGCTGCTGGCCGCCGTCGCGCTGGCCGGGCTGTTCGCCCAGGCGTACCGGCCGGCCGCGTCGGTGCTGCTCAGCGACCTGATGCCGGAGCGCTACCAGGTGATGGCGTTCTCCATGATGCGGATCGCCCTCAACACCGGTGCGGCCCTCGCCCCGCTGATCGCCGCCGGGGTGATCCTGCTCGACTGGGACCTGCTGTTCTGGCTGGACGGCGCCACCACCCTGGTCTACGCGCTGCTCGCCCACCGGCTGCTGCCCCGGCGTGCGGTGCCGGAGCGGGCGCCGAAGGAGCGGGCCGTGCGGCGCACCGGCGGCCGGGCGGCGTACGCGGCGATGCTGCGCGACCGGGCGTACCTCGCCTACCTGGCCTCGGTGATGCTGGGCACGGTCGCGTACGTGCAGTCCTCGATCTCGCTGCCGCTGGAGATCGTCCACGACGGCTACCCGACCGGGCTGTACAGCGCGGTGCTCACCGCCTCCTCGGTGGTGCTGATCACCTGCGAGCTGAAGATCACCGCGTACATCACCCGGATCCCCACCTACCTGGCGGTGGGCGCCGGGCACCTGGTCAACTCGGCCGGGCTGGCGGTGTACGGGCTGGCGGTGCACTCCGGGGCGTTCGTGCTGTTCGGTGCGGTGCTCGCGGTGAGCGGCCTGATGATCGCCGGGCCCAGCATGTTCGCGCACCCGGCGACCTTCCCCGACGGGCAGAAGGCCCGCTACCTCGCCACCATGCAGGCCGCGGCCGGCCTGGCGTCGGCCGCCGGCCCGCTGCTCGGCGTCGTCCTGTGGAACGGCCTCGGCGCGGGCTTCTGGGTGCTGATGGCGCTGGTCAACGGCCTGGCCGGGGTGCTCGCCGTGGCAGGCATCAAGCGCCGGGCCGACCGGCAGGCAGCCACCGGGGCCGCCGGGACCGCACCGGAGGCAGTCGGAGGAGCGGCATGAGCGGGCAGTCCCCGGCCGTCCGGCCGGTCCTGGTGGTCGGCTACGTGGCCTTCGCGGTGCCCGCCATCGCGGCCTTCCAGCCCGCCGGTTCGGTGGTCTACGTCGAGGAACCGGACGTCGCCCGCAAGCGGCACGTCGCCGAGGCGCTGGAGCAGGTGCCGTTCGCCCGCGGGCTGATCGAGTGGGAGTACCACCTGCCCGGCCGGGCGGACGCCTTCTTCGCGGCCCACCCGGGGCTCGACCCGGTCGCGGTGATCCCCGCCGTGGAGTACGCGGTGCCGTTCGCGGCCCGGCTCGCGGAGCGCTACGGACTGCCCGGAGCGAGCCTCGGGGCGGCCCAACTCCTGCGGGACAAGCACCTGTTGCGGATCGTCGCGGCGGCCGCGGGGATCGCCAACCCGGAGTCCGAGCCGGTGCGCAGCGCCGCCGGCCTGGCCGGCTTCCTGGCCCGGCACCCCGGGCCGGTGGTGCTGAAGCCCGCCAACCGGCAGGCCTCGGTCGGCACCCGGGTGATCCACCGGCCCGAGGAGGCCGGGGAGGCCTGGGTGCAGTGCCTGGCCCAGGACGAGGGGGTGTTCGTCCCGGACCGGCCGATCGAGCCGTCGATGCTGGCCGAACGCTTCGTCAGCGGGCCGGAGTTCAGCGTGGAGCTGCTGGTCGCCGGCGGCCGCCCGGTGTTCGCCAACACCACCGGCAAGGTGCTCTACCCCGGCCCGTACCCGATCGAGGCCGGCCACACCGTCCCGGCCGAACTGCCCGACGAGCAGCGCAAAATGCTGGTCGCCGAGACGGAGCGGCTGTCCGCGGCGGTCGGCTTCGGCGACGGGGTGCTGCACTGCGAGTGGATCCTGGAGGACGGCGTCCCGGTGCTGGTGGAGTGCGCCGGCCGGCTCCCGGGCGACTCGATCGCCGACCTGATCGAGGCCGCCTACCCGGTCGGCCTCGTCCGCGCCTACTTCGCCCTGATGGGCGGCGAGCCGCCCGGTCCGCTGCCCGGGCGGGCCGCGTACGCGACCGCCGCCCGGTTCCTGGCCCCCGACCGGCCCGGCACCGTCACCGCCGTGCACGGGCTGGACGCGGCGGCCGCCGCCGAGGGCGTGCAGCTGGCCGCGATCGGGATCGGCCCCGGCCACCGCACCGCCGGGCTGCGCAGCTCCTGGGACCGGGCCGGGATCGTCACCACCCTGGCCGGTACCCCCGCCGAGGCCCGCCGGCTCGCCGACGAGGCCGCCGCCCTGGTCCGGATCGACATCGACAGCACCGAGGAGACCTCATGAGCCAGCGTCAGGACGGTGATGCCGTGCACACCGCCGGCACGCTGCTGGTGATCGGCAGCGGACTGAAGGAGTACCGCGAGTACCTGGTCGGCCCGATGAGCCGCCGCGCCCGCGCCGCCGGGCTGGAACTGCTGCTGGTCAACAACCTGCGGCCGACCTGGCAGCGCGAGTACTTCGACGAGATCGTGGTCGCCAACGTCTTCGACACCGAGGTGTTGAACGCCACCGTCCGCGGCATCGCCGCCCGCCGGAGCATCGTCGGGCTGCTCTGCTGGGACGAGCCGCTGGTGCTGGACGCCGGCCTGCTGGCCGCCGAACTCGGCGTGCCGGGCCTGTCCGAGCGCGGCGTGCGCGGGGTGCGCGACAAGGAGCGCACCCGCAGCGTGCTCACCGCCGCCGGCCTGCGCCAGCCCGGCTTCGCGCTCACCACCGGCCTGGACGAGGCCCGGGCCGCCGCCGGGCGGATCGGCTACCCGGTGGTGCTCAAGCCGCGCGCGATGGGCGCCAGCATCGGCGTGGTCTTCGCCGGTGACGCGGCCGAGCTCGACGCGGCCTTCGGCACCGCGCTCTCCGCCAGCCGGGTCGACCCGGGGCCGTACCGGGCCGGCGTGATCGTCGAGGAGTACGCGGGCGGACCGGAGATCAGCGTCGACGGCGCCGTGCACAAGGGCGAGTACCTGCCGCTCTTCCTGGCCCGCAAGTACAGCAGCGACGAGCCGTACTTCGAGGAGGTCGGCCACATCGTCGACGCGGCCGACCCGCTGCTCGCCGACCCCGTGCTGCTGGAGGTGCTGGCGAGCGCCCACCGGGCGCTCGGCGTGGAGGACGGCATCACCCACACCGAGCTGCGGCTGACCGACCGCGGCCCGCTGATCGTCGAGGTGAACGGGCGGCTCGGCGGGGACCTGATCCCGCTGCTCGGCCGGATCGCCACCGGCCTGGAGCCCGGCGAGGTGCTCTTCGACGTCGCGGTCGGCCGCCGTCCGGAGACCGCCCCGACCCGCGCCGCGGTGGCCGGCATCCGCTTCGGCTACCCCGACCGGGACTTGAACCCCCACGCCCGATAAAGGGCACTAGCACCTCAAGCTAGCGCGTCTGCCATTCCGCCACCCGG
>NZ_JBEYVJ010000120.1:0-20768 GCF_040643935.1 Kitasatospora sp. NPDC047058
GATGCCCTCGACCACTGGGCAGAGCAGGGCATGACCGACAAGCAGCTCGGCGTCGCGCCCGCCATCGCCGCGGCCGGGGCGGCCGCCGGCCCGGGTGCGTCGGACGAGGTGGCCCGGGTCTCGTCCCGGACCGCCGCCGAGCCCGCCCGGGGTCGGTCGTGGCGCCGCTTCCTGGTGCCCGTCGTCGTCCCGGTGATCGTCACCACCAGCGCCGCCACGGTCCTGCTGGTCGACCGGCTCCCGTTCCAGTCGCAGGCGCAGACCCCCGGCGCGCAGCCCGCCGTCTCGGTCTCCGCCTCCGCGATCACCGACGCGCCGACGGGCGGTACGCCGACGGCCGACCAGCCCACGGGCACGCCGCCGGGCGCGGAGACGCCGCCGGCCACCCCGCCGGCCGCCCAGCCCGACACCCCCGCGCCGAACGGCGGCCAGGCACCGGCCCCGGCGCCGAATCCCGGCGGTGGCGGCGCCGCGGCGGGCGGCTCCGGAGCGTCGGGAGGTTCCGCGGGCGGGTCCGGCGGCACCCCGCCGAAGAGCGGCGGCGGCAGCGGCAACAGCGGCAACAGCGGCGGCAGCGCCGGGGGCGGCAGTGCGAGCGGCGGGGGCGCGCCCGCGCCCAACCAGCCGGCCCCGCCAGCCCCGGCCCCCAACCAGCCCGCCCCGTCCGTGCCGAAGCCGGCGCCGTCCGACCCGCCGGAGTCCAAGCCGCCGGCGCAGACCGTGCCGGCCGGGTGCGGCGGCGCGAAGTGGGGTGCCATCGTCAACGTGGCCGACGGCCAGAAGCTCGGCCTGGCCACCGACGGCCCGTCGGCGGGCGCCGCGGCCGTGATGGGCGGGACGACCGCCTACGGATGGGTCCGCTCGGACCCGGACCCGGGCGGCTGGTACCACCTCTACCCGTGCAACCTGAGCAGTCCGGCGCTCGTCCAGGACACCGACTTCTCGAACCAGTCGAGCCAGAAGGTGATGCTCGCCTCGGGGTTCAGCTTCATGAACAACTGGTCGGTGGTCGCCGCGGGCACCTCGGGCGCGTACCTGCTCAGGGACTACATGGGGTCGACCTGCCTGACCGACAACGGCGCGGGCAAGCAGGTCACCATGACCACCTGCACCCCGGGTAACAAGTACCAGGAGTGGCGGATCCCCTGATCCGCGGGAGCCGGCCCGGGGAGCCGCCCCCCGTCCCCGGCGGGCTCAGCGGTCGTCGGTGAGGCCGAGGCGCAGGTGGTCGACGTGGTAGACGGCCTGGTCGAGGAGGGCGGCGACGTGGTCGTCGTGGAGGGAGTAGACCACGGAGCGGCCGCGGCGTTCGCCGGTCACCAGGCCGAGGTTGCGGAGCAGGCGGAGCTGGTGGGAGCAGGCGGACTGCTCCATGCCGACGGCGTCGGCGAGTTCGGTGGCAGGCCGGGGGCCCTCACGGAGCTGGGCGAGTATCAGCAGGCGGGAGGGGGTCGCCAGGGCCTGAAGCGTGCTCGCCACCTTGGCCGCGTTGGATGCGTCCAGTCGCATCCGCGGCACGGCGTTCTCGGCGGCGGCGTGTCCCATGGGGGCATCCTACGGGCAGCGTTCTGCGGGCGGACGGGCGCACCTGGACGCATGAAAGTGTGTTCATATGTTCCTGTATGGTGGCGCCCATGCCCGCAACGCCCGCCCCCGGCACCCTGCTCACCCGGCCACCGGCCCCCGCCACCCCCGCGGCGCCGCAGCCGCGCCGCACCCGGGTGCTGGCCCTGCCCGAGGCGCGCTGGGCGGCCGCCGCGACCGCCGCCTTCCTGGCCGCCCTCGCCGTCGGCCTGCTCGACGGCCCGGGCTGGGCGGCCGGCGTGCTGTACGCCGCCGCCTACCTGGCCGGCGGCTGGGAGCCGGCCCTGGCCGGGGTCAGGGCGCTGCGCGGACGGACCCTCGACGTCGACCTGCTGATGGTGGTGGCCGCGCTCGGCGCCGCCGCGATCGGCGAGGTGCTCGACGGCGCCCTGCTGGTCGTGATCTTCGCGACCAGTGGCGCGCTGGAGGCGCTGGCCACCGCCCGCACCGCCGACTCGGTCCGCGGCCTGCTCGACCTCGCCCCCGCCACCGCGACCCGGCTGCGGGCGGACGGCACCGAGGAGACCGTCCCCGCCGCCGCGCTGGCCGTCGGCGACACCGTGCTGGTCCGCCCCGGCGAGCGGATCGGCGCCGACGGGTGCGTGCTCCACGGCGCGAGCGAGGTCGACCAGGCCACCGTCACCGGCGAGCCGCTGCCCGCCGCCAAGGCCGCCGGTGACGAGGTGTACGCGGGTACGCTCAACGGCGCGGGCGCGCTGCACGTCCGGGTCGGCCGGGACGCCGCCGACACCGTGATCGCCCGGATCGTCGCCATGGTCGAGGAGGCCTCCGGGACGAAGGCGCCCACCCAGCTCTTCATCGAGAAGGTCGAACAGCGCTACGCCGCCGGCCTGGTGGTCCTCACCCTGCTGATCTTCGCCGTCCCGCTCGCCCTCGGCGCCGAGCCGGCCGGCGCCCTGCTGCGCGCCATGACCTTCATGATCGTCGCCTCGCCGTGCGCGGTGGTGCTGGCCACCATGCCGCCGCTGCTCTCCGCGATCGCCAACGCCGGGCGGCACGGCGTCCTGGTCAAGTCCGCGGTGGTGATGGAACGCCTGGGCCGGGTCGACACCGTCGCCCTGGACAAGACCGGCACCCTCACCGAGGGTACGCCCCGGGTCACCGACCTGCGCCCGCTGGACGGCATGACCGAGGACGCCCTGCTCGCCCTCGCCGCCGCCGCCGAGCACCCCAGCGAGCACCCGCTGGCGCGCGCGGTGGTCGCCGCCGCCCGCGAGCGCGGCCTCGCGGTGCCCGCCGCCGACGGGTTCACCTCCACCCCGGGCGTCGGGGTCCGGGCGGTGGTCGGCGGCTCGGTGGTCGCGGTCGGCGCACCCGGCCCGTACCGGAGGCTCCCCGAGGTCACCGCGCTGGAGGAGGCCGGCCGCACCACCGTCCTGGTGCTGTGCGACGGCGAACCGGCCGGCGTGCTGGGCCTGGCGGACCGGCCGCGCGGGCAGGCCGCGGCCGCCGTCCGGGGCCTGACCGCGCTCACCGGCCGCCCGCCGGTGCTGCTCACCGGGGACAACCAGCGCGCCGCCGAGCGCCTCGCCCGCGAGGTCGGCCTGGCCGACGTCCGGGGCGGGCTGCTGCCGCACGACAAGCTGGCCGCGGTGCGCGGACTGGCCGACGCCGGCCGCCGGGTGCTGATGGTCGGTGACGGCGTCAACGACGCACCCGCGCTGGCCGCCGCGCACAGCGGCATCGCACTGGGCCGGGCCGGCTCGGACCTCGCGCTGGAGACCGCCGACGCGGTGGTGGTGCGCGACGAACTGGCCGCCGTCCCGGCCGTGCTGGCGCTCTCCCGGCAGGCCCGCCGGCTGGTCGTGCAGAACCTGGTGATCGCCGGCGCCTTCATCACCGTGCTGGTGCTCTGGGACCTGGCGGGTACGCTGCCGTTGCCGCTCGGCGTCGCCGGGCACGAGGGCTCCACCGTGATCGTCGGCCTCAACGGCCTGCGGCTGTTGCGCGAACGGGCGTGGCGGCGGGGCCTGCAGCACGAAGCCCCGGGGCGGCACGCGGCCCCGGGCCACGAGGAGAGCTGAGCCAGGATGAGCCGTCGAGACCGCGACCGGGCCGGGAAGCCCGCCGCGCCGGTGACCGTCACCGTCTGCCGGGGCTGCTGCTGCGGTACCCAGGAGAAGCACCCGGGCGTCGACCACGCCGCACAGTTCGAGCGGCTGCGCGCGGCCGTCGGCAGTGCGGGCAGGGTCCGCGCCGTCAAGTGCCTGGACGCGTGCGCGCAGTCCAACGTGGTGGTGGTCGGCCCGTCGGGCGAGGGCCGGGCCAAGGGCGGCCGCCCGGTCTGGCTGGGCTGGGTGCTGGCGGACGACATGGTCGACGAGATAGCCGAGTGGGTGCACGCCGGCGGCCCAGGCCTGGCCGATCCGCCCGGGCTGCTCGACCTCCAGCTGATCAGCGTCTCCCGCCGGGTCAGGGACGGTCTGCCGGACTGATCCGGGCCCGCCCGGACCGGGCCTGACCGGAGGCCGGGCCGGGGCACTACCATTTCCTGAGGCCCCAGGGTGCCCCGGATCGGGAGGAATCACGTCGTGACCACGGTCTGCCGTATCTGCGCGGGCACCGGCCGCACCGCCGGCCTCAACTGCCGTACCTGCCAGGGCACCGGCACCACCGAGGTCGGGGGCGGCGGCGGCAACTGCTTCCTCTGCGACGGCACCGGCGTCTACGTCCGCTACCGGGTCGACGCCGCCGGCGCCAAGCACGCCTACCGGGACGAGATCTGCCGCACCTGCGACGGCACCGGCAACCGCACCCCCTGGGACGAGTCCTCCTGACCGGTTCCTGACCCGCCGACAGCTGTGGGCAGGTCAGGGCCGGTGTGCCGCAGGGGATGATCGGGCCCGGTCCGCCGGGGCGGGGCGGCTTTGCCGAATCATGGTCGAACATTGGTGTTCGACTGACCGGCACGCCGGGGCTCGTTCACCGCGCGTCCGTGTACGGTCCACGCACCGCTGGAAGAGTCCCGCCCATGGATATCCCCAACATGGGCGTGCCCGCGAAGCTCGCCGACCGCATGAGCATGGCCGAGCAGCACGAGTACCTGCGGGCCCGCTTCTCCCGCCGCCGGATGCTGCGCACCGGCGCCGTCACCGTCGGCGCGCTGGCGGTGGGCGGTGCGCTGGGCAGCGGCACCGCGACCGCTGCGCCGGCCTCCCCGCAGCTGCTGACGGGCGGGGTGGCCGACGGCATCGACGGCGCCCTGGTCGCGCCGATCGGCCGTCACCTGTCCTTCGGCCCCGAGCCGGACACCCAGTTCCGGGTCTCCTGGCAGGTCCCGGCCCCGGTGAAGAAGCCGTTCCTGCGCTACGGCAAGCACCCGTGGGACCTCGGCCACAAGGTCCAGGCCGAGGTGCGCGCCCTGCACACCCCCGCGCTGACCCCGACCGGCCAGCCGGTGGACCAGTACTACCTGCACGTGGCGCTGGAGGACCTCCAGCCCGACACCACGTACTACTACGGCGTCGGCCACCAGGGCTTCGACCCGGCCTCGCAGCAGGCGATCTCCACCCTGAGCACCTTCCGCACCGCGCCCTCGCGCGACCACCGCTGGGGCAAGGTGTACGAGCCGTTCACCTTCACCGCCTTCGGCGACCAGGGCGTCAGCTCACACGCGGCCGGCAACGACCACGTCATCCTGGCCCAGAACCCGGCCTTCCACCTGCACGCGGGTGACATCTGCTACGCCGACCCGGCCGGCTCCGGCCAGGACTCGGACAAGTCGCGCTACGACGCCAGGACCTGGGACGCCTTCCTCGCCCAGACCGAGACGGTGGCGTCGAAGGTGCCGTGGATGGTCTCCTACGGCAACCACGACATGGAGGCCTGGTACTCGCACAACGGCTACGGCGGCGACGACACCCGGTTCTTCCTGCCGGACAACGGCCCGGACCCGCGCGCCGTCCCCGGCGTCTACTCGTTCCGCTACAAGAACGTCGGCGTCATCTCGCTGGACGCCAACGACGTCTCCTACGAGATCCCGGTCAACCTGGGCATCTCGGCGGGCAAGCAGACCACGTGGCTGCAGCGGACCCTGAAGGACCTGCGCAACGACGAGACCATCGACTTCATCGTGGTCTTCTTCCACCACTGCGCCTTCTCCACCACGGTCGCGCACGCCTCCGAGGGCGGGGTCCGCGAGGCCTGGGTGCCGCTGTTCGAGAAGTGCCGGGTGGACCTGGTCATCAACGGCCACAACCACATCTACGAGCGCACCGACGCGATCCTGGGCAACAAGGTCTCGAAGCAGGTGCCGAGCGGCGCCACCATCGAGCCGGCCACCGACGGCGTGGTGTACGTGACGGCGGGCGCGGCCGGCCGCAGCCTCTACAAGTTCGACGTGCCGGACACCTACGAGGGCCACGAGCAGCGCGTCGACGCGGTGAACACGTACTACTTCGGCAAGGGCGGCGTGAAGGTGCCCGAGACCATCGAGTGGTCCCGGGTCCGCTACACCGGCTACTCCTTCATCAAGGTCGACGTCACCCCGGCGCACCTGGGCCAGAAGTCCTCGATGACGGTGACCGCGCTGGCCGAGGACGGCACCCGGATCGACCACTACACCCTGCTGCGCAAGGTGGGCGAGGGCTGGGACAGCCGGACCGACGACGACGGCGAGGGCGGCGGCTGGGGCTGGTAGCCCCGGCGGCACCGCTCCGGCCCGACCGGTCCACCGGGCTCCGGCGGCGGGTTCCCACCCGCCGCCGGGGCCCGTCCCGTTCAGCGGCGCGGGCCGTACATGATCACGGCGACCCCGGCCAGGCAGATCAGCGCCCCGGCGACGTCGTACCGGGTGGGCCGGAAGCCGTCGACCAGGACGCCCCAGAGCAGCGAGCCGGCCACGAACACCCCGCCGTACGCGGCCAGCACCCGGCCGAAGTGGCTGTCCGGCTGCAGCGCGGCGACGAAGCCGTAGCCGCCGAGCACCACCACGCCCACCCCGGCCAGCCACCACGGCCGGGACTCGCGCACGCTCTGCCAGACCAGCCAGCAGCCGCCGATCTCGGCGAGCGCGGCGAGGGCGAACAGGGCGGCGGAGCGCAGGACGGTCATGCGCAGGACCCTACGCGGTCAGACCTGGCGGTACGTGGCGAGGAAGCGGCCGATCCGGTTGATCGCCGTCTCCAGGTCGTCGGCCCGGGGGAGGGTGACGAAGCGGAAGTGGTCCGGGCGGGGCCAGTTGAAGCCGGTGCCCTGGACGACGTGGATCTTCTCGCGGAGCAGCAGGTCCAGCACGAACTGCTCGTCGTCGACGATCCGGTGCACCGCCGGGTCCAGCCTGGCGAACGCGTACAGCGCGCCCTTGGGCTTGACGCAGCTGACGCCGGGGATCTCGTTGAGCGCCTGGTACGCGACGTCGCGCTGCTCGGCGAGCCGGCCGCCGGGCAGGACGAGGTCGTTGATGGACTGGTGGCCGCCGAGCGCCGCCTGCACCGCGTACTGGGCGGGCACGTTGGGGCACAGTCGCATGCCGGAGAGCATGGTCAGGCCCTCCAGGTAGTCGGCGGCGTGCTGCTTGGGCCCGGAGACGACCAGCCAGCCGCTGCGGAAGCCCGCCACCCGGTAGGACTTGGAGAGGCCGTTGAAGGTGAGGGTGAGCACGTCGTCGGCGAGCGCGGCGAGGCAGTGGTGCTCGGTGCCGTCGTAGAGGATCTTGTCGTAGATCTCGTCGGCGAGGACCATCAGGTGGTGCCGGCGGGCGAGTTCGAGGATGCCCTCCAGCAGCTCCTTCGGGTAGACCGCGCCGGTCGGGTTGTTGGGGTTGATGACGACGATGGCCTTGGTGCGGGCGGTGATCTTGGAGGCGATGTCGTCGAGGTCGGGGTACCACTCCGCCTCCTCGTCGCAGGCGTAGTGCACCGCCTTGCCGCCGGCCAGCCGGACCACGGCCGTCCAGAGCGGGTAGTCCGGCATCGGGACGAGCACCTCGTCGCCGTCGTCCACCAGCGCGGTGACGGCCATCTGGATCAGCTCGGACACGCCGTTGCCGAGGTAGACGTCGTTGACGGTGACGCCGCTGACGCCGCGCTGCTGGTAGTACTGCACGACGGCGCGGCGGGCCGGCAGGATGCCGCGGGAGTCGCTGTAGCCGTGGGCGTTCGGCAGGTTGCGGATGATGTCCTGGATGATCTCTTCCGGCGCCTCGAAGCCGAACGTGGCCGGGTTGCCGGTGTTCAGCCGCAGCACGCTGTGCCCGGCCTCCTCCAGGGCGTTGGCCCGGTCGACCACCGGGCCCCGGATCTCGTAGCACACGTCCGTCAGCTTGCTGGACTGCCGAAACTCCATCTGCGGCCTCCCGACCGTCGCCCGCCATCGCTGTACGCGCCGACCGGCGCGCCGTCCTGGTTGCTTTGTTCTACCAAGTAAGCACTTGGAAAGTCCAACCTTTTGGCTATGCTGATCGCCATGTCACGCCGAAGCTACGACCAGTACTGCGCCGTCGCCCGCGCCCTGGACGCGGTGGGAGAGCGCTGGAGCCTCCTGATCGTCCGTGAGCTCCTGGCCGGCCCGCGCCGCTACACGGACCTGCACGCCGACCTGCCCGGCGTCTCCACCGACATCCTCGCCGCGCGGCTCAAGCAGCTGGAGGGCGAGGGCCTGGTCCTGCGCCGCCGCCTGGAACGGCCCGCCAACGCCACCGTGTACGAGCTCACCGAACGCGGGGCGACCCTCCGTCAGGTGATCGGGGCGCTGGGCGAGTGGGGCCTCGACGCCCTCGGCGAGCAGCGTCCGACGGACGCCGTGCGGGCGCACTGGGTCACCGCGCCGCTGCCGGCCGTCTGACGGCGGGCACCGGCCCGCGGCCGTCCGTCGGGGGTTCCGGCCGGCCGTTCCCGTCAGCCGTTCCCGCCGGCCGGGCCGGAGCGGACCTCCCGGCGCAGGCCCAGGATCTCCGCGACGGCGTCGAGCCAGCGCGCGAGCAGCTGGTCGCCCTCGGTGGTCGTGACCGTGGCGGCCGCCGAGCTCAGCCACTCACGGGCGAGCAGCGTCGGCTCCGCCCCGGGCAGCGGCTCGGTGAGGCCGGCGGCGTAGCGGGCGCCGCCCCTGCGCACCACCTCGGCGAGGAACGAGACCGAGCGGGGGAACACCCCCAGCCGGTCGGCGGCCAGCGCCGCGGCGACGGCGCCCTCGCCGAACAGCGCGGCCCGGTGCGGTCCGGCGAACGCCAGGCCGTAGCGGAGCAGGGCGGGCACGTCGAGCTGCCGCAGCTCGTCGTCGGTCTTGGGGCGGTAACGGTCGTCGGCGCTCATCGGACCGTCACCGTGTAGGTGTTGCGCACGAGCAGTGTCCTGTCCTGGTCGCTGGTCTTCGGGTCGTTGCAGAGTGAGCGGAAGCAGTTGAAGAGCGTGATGGTGGTGGTGCCGGCGCTCCTGGCCTCGAAGACGTAGAAGCGGGTGCCACCGGCACCGTCCTTGCCCTCCGCATCGTCCGGGGTGTCGAGCACCTCGTCGACCTTGGCCACCACGGCGGCGTCCGGCTGCGGGTCCGCGAGGCTCCAGTAGTCGCCGACCGAGGCGTTGTCCCGGACGGAGACCGAGAACCGCTCGCCGGGGGCGACGCTCACCGAGCGCTCGTCGGCGCCGAGCACCCGGCCGCGGGCCGGCCCGCCCGGCCCGCCCTGCCCGCACGCCGTCAGGCCGGCCGCCAGCACGACGGCCAGCGCCAGGGCCCGCAGGGGAGTCCGCCGGATCGTCCTCACGGGCCCGGTCACTTCGGCAGGTGGACGGCGTAGGCGGTGGGCAGCCGGTTGTCCGAGGCCCCGTCCATGTGGCCGTTGACGAAGTCCTCCTCGCTGACCCAGGTGGTGGTGCCCCACGGGTTGTAGATCTGCAGCATGTTGCCCTCCTGGCCGACGATCATCATGGCGTGGCCCGAGCGCTTGCCGTCCTTGTCGTAGCCCTCGACGCCGACCGGCACCGGCTTGCCGTCGGCGACCGCCTTCTCGATGTCCGGCAGGAGCTCGCGCCGGGCATCGCTGTCCGGCATCTTCTTGTAGTCGAAGTCGGCGCCGGTGTGCGGGCTGACCTCCTTCTCCAGCACCTTCTCTTTGCCGTCCGGCTTCATACCGTCCCAGTTCTTGCCGCCGTCGCCCTCCTTGTGCACCCGGTGCTGCTCGGCGAGCAGCCGCTGCTTGAACGCCTCCGGGTCGTTCTCCTGGCCGGACGGGCCGCCGGTCAGGTCCAGCGCGTAGAGCGGGTCCACCATGGCCCGGGCGGTGACGGTGGAGGACGCCACACAGGTGCCCTCGGTGTCGGCCTGCTGCCACTGGGCGGTGCCGAACCTGACGTGGTCCGTGTTCTTGTTGGAGCCGTTGCCGTTGGTCCCGCCGCTGGCCCTGTCCTCGTCCTCGGTGTAGACGGGCGTCAGGTGCTCGCGCAGCCACTGCGGGTCCTTGCCGTGGATCTTGCCCTGGAACGCGCGGATCTCGTCCATTGAGTGACCGGCCGCCAGCGCCTTCATCAGATAGGCGCGCTCCTGCGGGGACTTGGAGTCGGCGAGCAGCTTCTCGAAGTCCGCCCGGTCCTTGTCGTTCATCTTGTCCAGGTACTCACCGGACCGCTGCATGTCGTTGGCGGTCAGCAGCTCGTTCAGTTCGGTCGGGCCGTTCGCGCCGGAGGTCTCGGCCAGCACCAGCTTGTCGGCGGCGGTCACCCCGTTGGTCCGCATCTTGCCCGCCCGGGCCTCGGACGCCAGCTTGTTCAGGTCGCGGGCCGCCGCCCGGGCCGCCTCGTCCGCCTTCCTGGCGGCGTTCAGCATCGCGTCGACGTGGGGGACGGCGGCCTGCTGCGCCTGCTTGCGCGCCTCTTCCTCGTCGTCGCCCTCGAACCAGTCGTCGAACCAGCCGTCCTCGCCGCCCAGCGAGCTCAGCACCTGCTGCAGCCCGGAACGCGCGGTGCCGTCCTGGCTCTGGGCGCTGCGCAGCGCGTCCGCGAGGTGGAGCAGGGCGATCCCGCCGTTGTGGAGCGCGGTGGTCTGCTGGTCGACGGCGCGGGCGGCGGCGGCCACCACCTCGGCGGCCTTCGCGCCGGTCGAGCCGGTCCAGACGTCCGGCAGCCCGGCGTTGGCGACCGTCATGACGTCCTGGTGGAGCTGGTTCGAGTCGGCGGCCGCGCGCTGGTAGCGCTTGCCGGTGGCCTCGATGACGCCCGGGTCGCCGAGCGGCGCGTGGACCGCGAGGGCGCCCTTGATCGCGGATATCAGGTCGTTCTTGCTGTCGGCCTCGCGGACGTCCTTCAGCCGGTCGCCCAGGGCCTTGCATCGCTGTGTGGTGGATTCGCCTGCCATGGCGGGTCGTTCGCCCCTTGTCCTGTTCCCCGTGGTGCGCTCTGGTGCCGCGCCGGCGCGCGGAGGTGAGGTCTCAGCCGAAGGGACGGTACTCGCCGCCGCCTCCCGAGGCCGCCGCGAGGCTGGTCACCACGGCGCCGTCGGCCGACTGGTAGTTGGCCGAGGAGCTGCGCACCTTGCCCGCCAGCTCGCTCAGCGCGCTCTTGATCGTCGCCGTCTCGGCCTGCCAGGAGCTGCTGAAGTTCCGGTACGCCGGATCGACGTCCTCGCCGCCGAACACGTCCGCGGCGTAGCACACCGGGTCGGCGATCGCCGTGCCGACCGCGCCCTCGTCCCCGGAGGCCTTGTCCAGTGCCTTCGCCTGTCCCTCGGCGCCGCCGGCCTGGATCGTGTAGCCCGAACCGTCCGCCATGTCCCGCCCCTCGTGCGTCTCCCCCGCCGTCGGCGCGACGGCATTCGAGGACCCTACGGACCGGTCCGACGCCGATCAATCGCCTTCGCACCCGGGTGGTCGCGTTGTTGCAGAGTCATGACCCGCCGTCCACCGCACAGTGACAGCAGGGGGGCAGAGAGAACTCCACCGTTTCGCGGCTCCGGGCCGAGGGATCGCAGGCCGCCGGACCGAAGGCAAGGACGGCCTGCGAGGATCAAGGGATGGAGAACACTGCGGAGAAGAGCGCGGACGCCGCGCCGACCACGCCCACCGGACACCGCGGCTTCGCCAGCTACGTCGCCCTCGGGGACTCCTTCACCGAGGGCATGTGCGACGACCTGCTGCCCGGCGGCCACTACCGGGGCTGGGCCGACCGGGTCGCCGACCGGCTCGCCGCCGAGCAGCCGGCCGGCGGGTTCCGGTACGCCAACCTCGCCGTCCGGGGCAAGCTCATCGGCCAGATCCACGACGAGCAGCTCGCCCCCGCCGCCGCGATGAGCGCCGAACTGGTCACCCTGGCCGGCGGCCTCAACGACGTGCTGCGGCCGGGCTGCGACATCGCCCGGGTCGAGGACCTGCTCGGCCGCTCCGCCACCGCGCTGCGCGCCACCGGCGCCACCGTGGTGCTGTTCACCAGCACCGACCCGACCCGGCGGCTGGGCGGCAGCGCCCGGCTGCTGCCGGCGATCCTGCGGATGAAGGCGTTCGTGCACGAGCTCGGCCAGGACCCGGGCATCGCTGTGGTCGACCTGTTCTCCGCGCCCTGCTTCGACGACCGCCGGCTCTGGGCGGAGGACCGGCTGCACCTCGCGCCCGAGGGTCACCGCCGGGTCGCCGAGGCCGTGCTGGAGGCGCTCGGCCGCCCCGCCTCCCACGATTGGCGCGCCCCGCTGCCGGCCGCCGCGCCCGCCGGCCGCGCCGAGAAGCTCGCCGCCGACGCCCGCTGGGTCCGCACCCACCTCGGCCCCTGGATCGGCCGCCGCCTCACCGGCCGGTCCTCGGGCGACGGCCTGCCGCCGAAGCGGGCCGCTCTGCTCCCGTACCCGCCGTCCGCGGACCAGGGCCCGGCCTAGGAACCGGGGTCAGCCCCGGAAGAGGTTGTGGCCGACGTCCGACGGCACCTCGTCCTGGTACGGGGTGCTGTCCGGGCCGGGGGCGTGCTCCCCGGGGACCGGCTCGGAGCTCTCGCGGTGCAGCAGCACGACGCCGTCCTCGGCCCAGAGCTGCCGGTAGCCGTGCGCCAGCAGCAGCTCGATCCGGGCCGCCTGCTCGCGGTCGGTCTTGAACGGGAACGCGCGCTTGTCGGAGCGCAGCAGCACGTACGCGCGGCCGCGCGGCTTCTCGTCCACCAGCACGACGTCGGTGCGCGCCGACAGCCGCGGGGCGGCCTGGTTGTCCGCCTCGACCGTCGCGCCGTCCGGGATCCGCGCGGCCCCCCGGAGCAGGGCCGCCTCGCTCGGCTTCGGCTGCCAGTAGGCCGGCACGAACAGGTTGGCCGCCCCCAGCGGCAGCGCTGCCGCCACCGTCACGGCCGCCGCCGCCACGCCGAGCCGGCGGGTGAGCGTGCTGCGGTGGCAGCGGCCCAGCACCTCCAGCGCGGCGACCAGCAGGATCGGCCAGAGGAACGCGTCGTAGTGCCGGGCGACCGACCAGTGGTTCGGGTTGCTGGAGAGCACCCGCTCGGCGAGCAGCGGGACGGCGCAGAGCACCGTCGCGGAGCGGAGCGGGAGGGCGAAGAGGGTGCCGAAGATCCAGAGCAGCAGCAGCGGCTTGAGCGGTGCGTCGAAGAGCGTGGAGACGAGCAGGGTGGGGTCCCGCAGGACGTGCGAGAGCGCGTCGCCGCCGTTCGCGCCGAGCGACTGGTAGTTCCAGTAGTAGCCCGGCACCCCGCCCATCGCCGGCACCAGCCAGGCGATCGCGGCGGCGGAGGCCAGCGGCCCGCCGAGCAGGAAGCCCGCACCCCAGCGGGCGGCCCGCCGCCGGCGCTCCCGGTCCTCGTCCCGGCGGGCCCGCAGCAGCAGCACCAGCCCGTACGCGCCGACCGCGAGCCCCAGGTCCTCCTTGGTGCAGCAGAGCAGCAGCCCGGCCAGCGCCGCCGTGCCGTAGCGGCGGGCCATGCCGCGCTCCAGCATCAGCAGGGTCAGCGGCACCGCGAAGGCCACCTCGTGGAAGCCGCCGCGCGAGGCCACCAGCAGCGGCCAGCCCAGCCCGTACGCGAGCCCGGCCAGGTCGGCGGCGCGGCGGGCGGTGCGCGGGTCGGCCCCGGCGAAGCAGCGCGCGGCCACCCGGCGGATCAGCGGCACACCGGCCGCGAAGCAGAGCGCCTGGCCGATCAGGAGGGAGCGCGGGTCGTCCCAGAGCCAGTACAGCGGCGCCATCAGGGCGATCACCGGCGAGAAGTGGTCGCCGAGCAGCGAGAAGTCCGCGGGGAACTCGTGGTGGAAGCTCTTCAGTGACGACACCGGCAGGCCGAAGTGCGCGTAGCCGCGCACGCCCTGGTCGAAGATGCCGAGGTCGAAGCCGCCCAGCTGGAGGGTGGTCCACTGCTGGGCGGCGATGCCGAGGCAGACCGCGAGGCAGAGCAGGGTGAGCGCGGCGGTCCGCGCCCGGGGGGAGAGGCGCGGCGTCCCGCCGGGGCCGTCCGCGGCGGGGCCGTCCGCGGCGGGGCCGCTGCCGGCGGGCTCGGCCCGCGGGGCGCCGCCCGTGTCGTCGGTGTCCGGGTACGCCGCCACGTCGTGCCGGGACATGCCTGCTCTCCTCCAGTGATCGGGACGGGATCGGCGGACCGAACCGACACCGGCCGACCACATTAACGGACCGCTCCGGGCGGCCCCCGGTTCCCGGACCGTCCCCGCCGCCCGGGTGGTGTCGGTACGCTCTACAGCGCACCGACCCGTCATCCGGAGGACAACCGCACAGTGGCCGCGCTCACACCCCTCACCCTCGTTTCCGACTGCGGGAGCTGCTTCGGGCTGTGCTGCGCCGCGCTGCCGTTCTCCGCCGGCGCCGACTTCGCCGTCGACAAGTCCGCCGGCACCCCCTGCCGCAACCTGCAGACCGACTTCACCTGCGGCATCCACGCCCGGCTGCGCGACAGCGGCTTCCAGGGCTGCACGGTCTACGACTGCTTCGGGGCCGGCCAGCACGTCTCCCAGGTCACCTTCGGCGGCCGGAGCTGGCGCGAGGACCCGGCGAACGCGGCGCGGATGTTCGAGGTGTTCCCGGTCGTCCGGCAGCTGCACGAGCTGCTCCACTACCTGACCGAGGCGCTCGCCCTCGCCCCCGCCCGCCCCGTCCACGCCGAGCTGCGCCGGGCCCTGGAGGAGACCGGGCGGCTCGCCGACGGCACCCCGGACGAGATCCTCGCCGTCGACGTCCCCGCCCACCGGCAGGCCGTGGCCGAGCTGCTGCTCAAGGCGAGCGAGTTGGTCCGGGCCGCCGTCCCGCGCCGGCGCGAGCACCGGGGCGCCGACCTGTTCGGCGCCCGCCTGCGCGGTGCGGACCTGCGCGGTGCCAACCTGCGCGGCGCGCTGCTGGTCGCCGCCGATCTCTCCGGCGCGGACCTGCGGCTCGCCGACCTCATCGGAGCGGACCTGCGCGACGCCGACCTGGCGGGTGCCGACCTCACCGAGGCGCTCTTCCTCACCCAGGCCCAGCTCAACGCCGCCCGCGGCGACGCCGGCACCCGCCTCCCGGAGTCCCTCGTCCGCCCGGCCCACTGGCCCGCCACCGCCCGGGCCACCGCTCCCGCCGAGGCCCCCCGCCAGGGCCGCAGGACGGCGCCGGGCCGTACCGGTGGCCGCCAGGGCCGCCCCCGCCGCCGCTGACCCGCCGCCGCTCGTCGCGTGGCCGGCCGGCTCCCGCCGTCGCCGGCTACGCGGTGAGCAGCCGCGCCCGCAGCTCGTCGACCAGGCGCTCGTCGATGCCGAGCTTCCCGGTGACGTAGCCGTGCACCGAGCCGTGGGCGCGGGACAGGTCGGCGAGCACGAGCCGGATCACCTCCTCCGGCGCGCGCCCGAAGCCCGGCCAGCGCAGCGTGCGCCCCGGGTTGGCGGCGTGCCAGTCGGCGACCAGGCGCGGGGTGGCCAGCTCGGTGAGCGCGAAGTCCGCGGCCACGTCGTCCTCGCCGACCCCGGCCAGGGTGAGCACCAGCGCGGCGACCAGCCCCGTGCGGTCCTTGCCGGAGGCGCAGTGGAACACCACCGGCCGGTCGGCCGCGGCGATCAGCTCCAGCACCTCCCGGATCTCCACCACCCCGTCCTCGGCCACCTCGGCGAACCGGTCGGCCAGGTAGCGCCAGGGGTCCAGCTCCGGGTCGATCTCGGCCTGGTCGTACGGGCGGTGCTCGATCGACAGGTTGTGGTACGCCGTCCCGTCCAGCTCCGGGACCCGCCCGCGGCGTTCGATCTCCCACGGGTAGCGCAGATCGATCACCGTCCCGATCCCGAGCGCCCGGAACCGGTCCAGGTCGGCCGGCGAGGAGAGCTTCCCGAGCGCGTCCGACCGGTACAGCCGCCCCCACCGGGTCGACCGGCCGTCAGCGGTCGGATAGCCGCCCAGGTCACGGAAGTTGCAGAGGCCGTCGAAGGCGAGGTGGCGTGTCATGTCCGCACCCTACCGAGCCGCCGGGCCGCCGGACCGCGGGGCCCCCGGGCCGGCCGCGGGGTGCCCGATCGCGCACCGCCGTCGGCCGGCGGCCGGCGACCGCATAGGGTCGGGTGCATGGACGAGCGAATCGAACAGGCCCAACTGCTCTGCGACCGTGCCACGTTCGGCGGCGAAACGGACCTCCTGCCCGCCGCCGACCGCGCCCTGGACGCCGCCGAGGCCGACCTCGCGCTCACCCGGGGCCGCGTCCTGCACGCCCGCTTCCTCCGGCAACGCAAGGCGGACGAAGCCGAGTTGGCGTACTTCGCGCGCGCCGGCGAGCTGTACCGCTCGCTCGGCGACCGGCGCGGCGAGGCCGAGGCCGCGTTCTGGACCGCCGTCTACCACCAGGTGGTCCGCGGCGACCACGCCTCCGCCCTCCCCGCCCTGCACCGCTCACGGGACCTCGCCACGGCCGCCGGCGACCACCGCACCCTCTCCTACGCGCTGCGCCACCTGGGCATCGCCGCCCACCGGTCGGGCGAACTCGCCGACGCCCGCGCACTGCTGGAGGAGTCCACCCGGCTGCGCCGCGAACTCGCCTTCCCCGAGGGCGTCGCCGCCAACCTGGTCGGCCTCGCGTACCTCGCCGTAGCCCAGGACCGCCCCGCCGACGCCCGTGCGCTGCTGGACGAGGCCGCCGCCCTCGCCGCGGACGCCGGCGCCGGGGCCGTGCTGGAGCAGGTCGACGAGGCCCGCGCCGCACTCTGAGTACCGCGGCCCCGGCGCCGGCCCGCCACCGGACGGGACGGCGCCCTCACACGCTCCGGTCGGCGAGGACCTCGCGGATGACGTGGCGGGCGTTGGCGGCCAGCGCCGGATCGGTCGAGCGGTAGTAGGGCAGCTGGATGAGGGCGATGGAGAGGGCCCAGGCGCGGCCGCGTTCCCAGTCGGCGTCGTCCGCGGCGAGGGCGGTGCGCAGGACGGGGCGGGCGGCGGCCGGCAGGAGGTTCCAGGCGACGATCAGGTCCACGGTCGGGTCGCCGACGCCCATGGCACCGAAGTCGATGACGGAGGTGAGCCGTTGGCCGCTGAGCAGGACGTTGCCGGGCGAGAGGTCGCCGTGCATCCAGACCGGCGGGCCGGCCCGGTCGGGAAGGCGGAGCGCCTTCTCCCACACGGCGGTCGCCGCCCCGGTGTCGATTGTGCCCCGCAGCCGGCCGATCGCCGCGCGGGTCGGGGCGTCGCGGGCGGCGAGGGGGACGCCGCGGGCGGCCGACGGGCCGTCGGCGGGGTCGACGGCGCGCAGGGCCGTGATGAACCCGGCGAGGTCCCGGGCGAGTTGGAGGGGCGCGGTGACCGAGCCGACGACCGGGATCGCGCCGTCCGCCCAGCGCAGCACCGACCAGTCCCACGGGTAGCCGGCGGCCGGACGGCCGTGCGCGAGCGGTACGGGGATCGGCAGCGGCAGGTGCGGGGCGAGCCGGGGCAGCCACCGCTGCTCGCGCCCGAGGCCGTCGGCGGCCCAGCCCACCCGGGGCAGCCGGACGGCGAGTTCGGCCCCGAGCCGGAACATCGCGTTGTCCGCCCCCGAGGGCGCGACGGGTCTGAGCGGCAGCGTTCTCCACTGCGGGAACTGGGCGGCCAACAGGCGCCGTACCAGGGCTGCGTCGATGTCCGGTTCGTCGTCATACATCCTGGCGGCAGCGCACATGCCCGGCACTGTACCGCCGGGGATCCCGCCGCTCGGCCGGATTTCGAACACTAGGGTGGCCCCATGGCGAGCAAATGGGACCGTTGGGTCATGTGGGGGGCGCTCGGGGGCGCGGGAGGGCTGGCGGTCGCCGCCGTGACGGGCTGGGTGAACCGGCGCTCGGGCGGATTCCTGGTCCTGGGCGAGTGGTTGTACCGGCCACTGCTGTTCGGGACGCTGGTGCTGGCGCTGCTCTTCCTGGCGCTGGTGTCCTCGCGCGGGCCGGTCTGGGCCCGCAGCGCGCTCGGCACCCTGGTGGTGACGGCGGCGGTGGGCACGGTGCCGCTCTGGTTCCTCTCCAGCGTTTTCTCGGACGAGCACCGCACGACCCGCTCCGAGGCGGCGCCGGGCCGGCCGGACCGCAAGCTGGTGGTGCAGCAGGGCACGGCGGGGCTCGGGCCCGACCCGCTGTACTGGGTCTACCTCGACGAGGGCTCCGGCCTCACCACCCGCCGCTGGCAGGTCGCGTACGTCAACGGCGACGCCAACGGCATCAAGGAGCTCGGCTGGGCCGGCCCGGACCAGCTCCGCCTGGTCACCGAGGAGGGGACCCACCTGATCCGCATCGCCGAGGACGGCAGCCCGGACCGCACGGTCAACGACCGGTACTGAAGCGGGCGCGCGCCACGCCCGGGGAGTCCGGGGGCGGCCGGGAGGTGCCGCCGGTACCTGCCAGAATGCAGGGAGTACGGGGACAGCAACTCTGGAGAAGGTGACCGGCTTCGTGACCACGCCAGTCGAACAGGTGGCCAGGCAGGCCCAGCAGGCGATCGAGCGGAAGATCGCCGAGGAGCTGGGCGTTCGCGACGGGCAGGTGAAGGCGGCGGTCGAGCTGCTGGACGGCGGGGCGACCGTGCCGTTCGTGGCCCGCTACCGCAAGGAGGTCACCGGCTCGCTGGACGACGCGCAGCTGCGCACGCTGGAGGAGCGGCTGCGCTACCTGCGCGAGCTGGAGGAGCGCCGGACGGCCGTCCTGGAGTCGATCGAGGCGCAGGGCAAGCTGGACGACGCGCTGCGCGCCCGGGTCCTCGCCGCCGACTCGAAGGCGCGGCTGGAGGACATCTACCTGCCGTACAAGCCGAAGCGGCGCACCAAGGCGCAGATCGCCCGCGAGGCCGGGCTGGAGCCGCTCGCCGACACGCTGCTCGCCGACCCGACGCAGGACCCGGCCGCCCTCGCCGGCGCCTACCTGAACGAGGCGGTGGCCGACCGGGCCGCCGCGCTGGAGGGCGCGCGGGCCATCCTGGTCGAGCGGTTCGGCGAGGACGCGGACCTGGTCGGCTCGCTGCGCGAGCGGATGTGGACGCGGGGCCGGCTGGTCGCCACCGTCCGGGACGGCAAGGAGCAGGACGGCGCCAAGTTCGCCGACTACTTCGACTTCGCCGAGCCGTACACCAAGCTCCCGTCGCACCGCATCCTGGCGATGCTGCGCGGCGAGAAGGAGGAGGTGCTGGACCTCGAACTCTCCCCGTACGACGGCGAGGACGGCGACCTCCCGGGGGAGAACGACTACGAGCAGCGGATCGCCGCCCGCTTCGGCGTCGCCGACCACGGCCGCCCGGCCGACAAGTGGCTCGGCGACACCGTCCGCTGGGCCTGGCGCACCCGGATCCTGGTCCGGCTCGGCATCGACCTGCGCGGCCGGCTGCGCCAGGAGGCCGAGGACGAGGCGGTGCGCGTCTTCGCGGCCAACCTGCGCGACCTGCTGCTGGCCGCCCCGGCCGGCACCCGCGCCACCATGGGCCTGGACCCGGGCTTCCGGACCGGCGTGAAGGTGGCGGTGGTGGACGCCACCGGCAAGGTGGTCGCCCACGAGACGATCTACCCGCACCAGCCGGCCAACAAGTGGGACGCCTCGATCGCCACCCTGGCGGCGCTGGCGAAGCGGCACGCCGTCGACCTGGTGGCGATCGGCAACGGCACCGCCTCCCGGGAGACGGACAAGCTCGCCGAGGACCTCGTCAAGCGCCACCCGGAGCTGGGGCTCACCAAGGCGATGGTCAGCGAGGCCGGCGCCTCGGTCTACTCGGCGTCCGCGTTCGCCTCGCAGGAGCTGCCGGAGCTGGACGTGTCGATCCGCGGCGCGGTCTCGATCGCCCGCCGCCTCCAGGACCCGCTGGCCGAGCTGGTCAAGATCGACCCCAAGTCGATCGGGGTCGGCCAGTACCAGCACGACCTGAGCGAGGTGAAGCTCTCCCGGTCGCTGGACGCGGTGGTCGAGGACTGCGTCAACGCGGTCGGCGTGGACGTCAACACCGCCTCGGCGCCGCTGCTCACCCGGGTCTCCGGCATCACCGGGACGCTGGCCGACAACATCGTCGCGCACCGGGACGCCAACGGCCCGTTCCGCACCCGCAGGGCGCTCAAGGACGTCGCCCGGCTGGGCCCGAAGGCCTTCGAGCAGTGCGCGGGCTTCCTGCGCATCCCCGACGGCGACGACCCGCTGGACGCCTCCAGCGTGCACCCCGAGGCCTACCCGGTGGTGCGGCGGATCCTCGCCGCCACCGGTGGGGAGCTGCGGCAGCTGATCGGCAACGGCAGCGCGCTGCGGGCGCTGCGGCCGGGCGACTTCGCCGACGACACCTTCGGCGTCCCGACCGTCACCGACATCCTGGGCGAGCTGGACAAGCCGGGCCGCGACCCCCGCCCGGCCTTCCGCACCGCGACCTTCAAGGAGGGCGTCGACAAGATCGGCGACCTGGAGGTGGGCATGGTGCTGGAGGGCGTGGTCACCAACGTCGCCGCCTTCGGCGCCTTCGTCGACGTGGGCGTCCACCAGGACGGCCTGGTGCACGTGTCCGCGCTGTCGAAGAACTTCGTCAAGGACCCGCGCGAGGTGGTCAAGCCCGGCGACATCGTGACCGTCCGGGTGACGACGGTGGACGTCCCGCGCAAGCGGATCGGGCTGACGCTGCGGCTGGACGACGAGCCCGGGCGCCCGGCCGGCGGCGACCGGGGCCGCGGCGACCGCGGCGACCGGCAGGCCCGTCCGCCGCGCCAGGACCGGCGGGGCGGGCAGGGCGGCGCGGCGTGGCCGCGAGCGGCGTGCCCGCGAGCGCCGCGTCCATGGCCGCCGGGTCGCCCCAGGCGGGCACCAGCCACGGC
>NZ_JBEYVJ010000121.1:0-20590 GCF_040643935.1 Kitasatospora sp. NPDC047058
CCGGGTCGGCGTCGCCGACCGTGGTGCCGCGCCGGATGACGCTGATCGCGTCCGCCACCGACAGCACCGCCGCCGCGCAGAACGGGCTGACCATCTCCTACGCGACGGTGCGCCGGCTGGCCGCCGAGTGCCGCCCGCTGCCGGTGCCCTGGCCGGACGAGGCCCGCGAGCAGCTGGTCACCCTGCTCGGCGCGGGCGAGGCCTGTCTGCCGGTCTGGGAGGCGCTGGAGGCCGAGGGGCTGATCACCCGGCTGCTGCCGGACTGGGAGCGGGTCCGCTGCCGGCCGCAGCGCAACGCGGTGCACCGCTGGACGGTGGACCGGCACCTGGTGGAGACGGCGGTGCGGGCCGCCGCGATGACCCGCCGGGTGGCCCGGCCGGACCTGCTGCTGGTGGCCGCGCTGCTGCACGACATCGGCAAGGGCTGGCCCGGCGACCACAGCGAGGCGGGCGAGGTGATCGTCCGGGACGTGGCGGTCCGGATGGGCTTCGACAGCGAGTCGGTGGAGACCCTGGCGGTGCTGGTCCGCCACCACCTGACCCTGGTGGACACCGCGACCCGGCGGGACCCGGACGACCCGGCCACCGTGGAGGCGATCACCAAGGTGGTCGCCACCGTGCCGCAGCTGGAGCTGCTGCACGCGCTGACCGAGGCCGACGCGACCGCGACCGGCCCGGCCGCCTGGAGCCGCTGGCGGGCCTCGCTGGTGGACGGCCTGGCGGCCCGGGCCGCCGCCCAGCTGGCCGGCGGCCATCCCTTCCCCGCCGAGGCCGCGCCGACCGCCGAGCAGGAGCGGCTGGCGGTGGAGGCCGCCCGGTCCGGCGGTCCGGCGCTCTCGCTGCTCGCCCAGGCCGAAGGACCGGCCCGGGACGGGGAGCAGGGCCGCGTCGGGGCGGCGGCCGGTGGCGGGGGCCGTTCCGAGACGGCGGCCGGGCCGGGCACCGAGCCGATGGGGGTGCGGCTGACCCTCGCCGTGCCGGACCGGCCGGGGCTGCTCGGCACCGTCGCCGGGGTGCTGGCGCTGCACCGGCTGACCGTCCGCTCGGCCGGTCTGCGCGAGCTCGACCCGGTCGGTGCCGGCCCGGTGCTGCTGCTCTCCTGGACGGTGGCCGCCGAGTTCGGCGAGCTGCCGGAGGCGGCCCGGCTCCGGGCGGACCTGCGCCGGGCGCTGGAGGGCTCGCTGGACGTCTCGCGCCGGCTCGCCGAACGCGACGCGGCCGCCCCGCGCCGGCGCGGCATCCCGACCCCGCCGCCGCTGGTCGCGGTGGCGCCGGCGGTGGCCTCGGCCAGCGCCACCGTGCTGGAGGTGCGGGCCCACGACGCCCCCGGCCTGCTGCACCGGATCGGCCGGGCGCTGGACGGCGCGGGCGTCCGGGTGCGGACCGCGCACGTCTCCACCCTGGGCGCGGACGCCGTCGACTCCTTCTACCTGACCGACGACGCGGGCCGGCCGCTCTCGGCCCAGCGGGCCGGGGAGGTGGCGGCGGCGGTCCGGGCGGCGCTGGGCTGAGACCCGGGACGACCTGCCCGGAAAGGTTTCCGGGAGGAGGTCGTCCCGGGGGTGGAGACCGTTCGCGGAGTCGCCGGATACCCTTGGGGGCGACGACCGTACCGATACCGATGCCGCAGAGGACCCGCGCCGACGTGTTCGACACCCTTTCCGATCGCCTCGCAGCGACGTTCAAGAACCTCCGGGGCAAGGGCCGCCTGAGCGAGGCGGACATCGACGCCACCGCCCGCGAGATCCGCATCGCGCTGCTGGAGGCGGACGTTGCGCTGCCGGTGGTGCGGGCCTTCATCAAGCAGGTGAAGGAGCGGGCGCTCGGTGCCGAGGTCTCCCGTGCCCTGAACCCGGGCCAGCAGATCATCAAGATCGTCAACGAGGAGCTCATCACCATCCTCGGTGGCGAGACCCGCCGCGTGCGGTTCGCCAAGACCGGCCCCACGGTGATCATGCTCGCCGGTCTCCAGGGTGCCGGTAAGACCACCCTCGCGGGCAAGCTCGGCTTCTGGCTGAAGAAGCAGAAGCACACCCCGCTGCTGGTCGCCTGCGACCTCCAGCGCCCCAACGCGGTCAACCAGCTCCAGGTGGTCGCCGACCGCGCCGGCGTGTCCTTCTACGGCCCGCAGCCCGGCAACGGCGTCGGCGACCCGGTGCAGGTCGCCAAGGACTCGATCGAGTACGCCAAGCAGAAGCAGTACGACGTCGTCATCGTCGACACCGCCGGCCGCCTGGGCATCGACGCCGAGCTGATGCAGCAGGCCGCCGACATCCGCGCCGCGGTGAACCCGGACGAGGTCCTGTTCGTCGTCGACGCGATGATCGGCCAGGACGCGGTCACCACCGCGCAGGCCTTCCTCGACGGCGTCGACTTCACCGGTGTGGTGCTCTCCAAGCTCGACGGCGACGCCCGCGGTGGTGCGGCGCTGTCGGTCGCGCACGTCACCGGCCGGCAGATCATGTTCGCCTCCAACGGCGAGAAGGTCGACGACTTCGACGCCTTCCACCCGGAGCGGATGGCCTCGCGCATCCTCGGCATGGGTGACCTCCTCTCGCTGATCGAGAAGGCCGAGGACACCTTCTCGCAGGCCGAGGCGGAGAAGATCGCCGCCAAGCTGCGCGGCGGCCCGAAGCAGTTCACCCTGGACGACTTCCTGTCGCAGCTGGAGCAGGTCCAGAAGATGGGCTCGATCTCCAAGCTGCTGGGCATGCTGCCCGGGATGGGCCAGATCCGCGAGCAGATCAACAACATCGACGACAAGGACGTCAACCGGGTCGGCGCGATCATCAAGTCGATGACCCCGGCCGAGCGCGCCGAGCCCGAGATGATCAACGGCTCCCGCCGGGCCCGCATCGCCAAGGGTTCGGGCGTCCAGGTCGGCGAGGTGAAGAACCTGGTCGAGCGGTTCTTCGAGGCCCGCAAGATGATGTCCGCGATGGCCTCCGGCAAGGGCATGCCCGGCATGCCGGGGATCCCGGGCATGGGCGGCGGCTCGAAGAAGTCCGCCAAGAAGTCCCCGCAGGCCAAGGGCAAGCGCAAGAGCGGCAACCCGCTGAAGCGTGCGCAGGAGGAGGCCGCGGCCGCCGAGCGGCGCGCGCTCGGTGCGGGCGGCGCCCAGGAGGCGGCCGACGGCGGTGCGTTCGGGCTCGGCGCGGGCAAGGGCCCGGCCGACTTCGAGCTGCCGAAGGAGTTCAAGGACCTGCTGTAGGCGCGGTCCCGCTGCGTGTGTGCGGCCCGTCGTCCGGTTCCTCCGGGCGGCGGGCCGCACGCGTTCGGTCCGGGCAGGTCCCGTCGCCTCGCGGCGGGGGTGTGGCGGCCGGTGGTTGCCCGGCGGGGCGGTGATCCGTCGGCGGGTCCCGGGGCGAGGGGATGAGGGGATGATGAGGGGGTGAGAGTGACGATCAGGGCCCCGCGGCCCGAGGACGAGGTGGCGTACGCCGAGGCGGTCCGACGGTCCGCCGAGCACATCGGGCGGTGGAACCCGGTCGAGCCGGACGGGCTCCCGGACCTGCTGGAGCGGCAGGGCGCCGGGCTGCGCACGTTCCTGATCGTCGATCAGGAGAGCGGCGGGCTGGTCGGCAAGGTGAACGTGGCCAACATCGTGATGGGCCGGTTCTGCAACGGCGCGCTCGGCTACGACTCGTACCTCCCGTTCGCCGGCACCGGCCGGATGACCGAGGGCATGCGGCTGGTGCTGGACCGCTGCTTCGCCCCGCACGCCTCCGGCGGCCTCGGACTGCACCGGCTGGAGATCAACGTGCAGCCGGACAACCAGCGGTCGATCGGACTGGCCAAGCGGCTGGGCTTCCGGCACGAGGGCTTCACGCCCCGGATGCTGTTCCTCCAGGGCGCCTGGCGGGACCACGAGCGGTTCGCGCTGACCGCCGAGGAGTGGCCGGGCTCGCGCGCCGCGGCGTAGGGGCTGTCCGGCGGATCCTGCCGGACAGCCCCTGGCCAGGGGCTGAGGGAGCGCCGGAGCCAGGGGCTGAGGGAGCGCCGGAGCCTGGGCCCGAGGGAGCGCCGGAGCCGGGGCCCGAGGGAGCGCCGGAGCAGCCCTGGGGAGGCTCGGGGCCCCCGGGTGGGCGCCGAGTGGGCCCAGGCCCGGCCCGAGGGCCCCGGCCGGGCCCTCGGAGGCGTCCTGGGCCACCCGGCGGGGCGGCCTACCGGGGCTGCTCGGCGACCAGGTAGCGGAAGACGTTCTCCATCCGGACCGAGCCGTCGGGGCGCAGGTACGGGTGCAGCACCTCGGCCAGCTCCTTCGCCACCAGCGGCATCCCGGAGAACTCGGCCGCCGCGTCGTACAGGCCGGTCGAGAGCAGCCCGCGCACCGCACTGTCCAGGTCCGGGTAGGCGAACGGGCAGCCGACCCGGCCGCTGCCCGCCGGGCGCAGGCCGGCCGGGGCCAGCAGGTCCTCCAGGGCGCCGGGTGAGCTCAGCCCGAACGGGTCGCGCGCCGTGGTGCGCCCGGCCATCCGCCGGGCGACGTCCAGCACGGCCGCGCTCTCGCACCGCTCCGGCGGTCCCCAGGCGGCCAGCACCACGTGCCCGCCGCGGAGCGTCAGCCGGGCCGCCTCGGTCACCACCCGCTGCGGATCGGCCGCCCCCGGCAGCTGCTCGAAAACCGTGACCAGCGAATGGGCCGAGCGGGGGACGGCCGCCGCGGTCCGGGCGCTCGCGCCGACCTGCAGCCGGCGCCCGCGGGCCAGCTCGCGCAGCTCGTCCTGCGGCTCCAGACCGGCGACCTGCGCGCCCCGCCCGGCGGCCAGCAGCAGGGCCAGCCCCGACCGGCAGCCCAGGCCGAGCACGCTGGTCGCCGGGCCGACCTCCAGCCGGTCGTAGACCGCCTCGTAGAGCGGTACCAGCATGCGTTCCTGGATCTCCGCCCAGTCGCGCGCCCGCGCGGGCCACGCGCCCGCGGGCTGCGGGTCGTGCGGGCGTGCGCCCGCGGGTCGTACGGTCGTGCCGGTCGTCCGAGCTGAAGCCATCGCGGCCTCCCATCCGGTCCTTCGGTGTGCTGCTACGGCTCCCCCAAAGTCCCGCCCCACTCCAGCGAACAGCGGCTCGGGCGCGGCGTCCAGAGGGGTGCAGGGTGGTGCGCGCGTGTCGCGGTCGTGCGCCCCCGGGTGCCGGTCGCGTTACCGATTCGAAGTCAGGGCCCCGCTCCCCGTACCATTCGCCCCATGGCAAAGGCACCCGTTCTCACCCCCCAGGCGGACGACTTCCCGCGCTGGTACCAGGACCTCATCAACAAGGCCGAGCTGGCCGACAACGGTCCGGTGCGCGGCACCATGGTCATCCGACCGTACGGCTACGGCCTGTGGGAGCGGATGCAGCAGGAGATGGACGCGCGGATCAAGAAGGCCGGCGCGCAGAACGCCTACTTCCCGATGTTCATCCCGCAGTCCTACCTGACCAAGGAGGCCGAGCACGTCGAGGGCTTCGCCCCCGAGCTCGCGGTGGTCACCCACGGCGGCGGCAAGCAGCTGGAGGAGCCGGTCGTCGTCCGGCCCACCTCCGAGACGATCATCAACGAGTACTTCTCCAAGTGGGTGCAGAGCCACCGCGACCTGCCCCTGCTGATCAACCAGTGGGCCAACGTGGTCCGCTGGGAGCTGCGTCCGCGCGTCTTCCTGCGCACCACCGAGTTCCTCTGGCAGGAGGGCCACACCGCCCACGCCACGTACGAGGACGCCCGTGAGTACGCCTCGATGATCCACACCGAGGTCTACGGCGACTTCATGACCAACGTGCTCGGCATCGACGTCGTGCTCGGCCGCAAGACCGCCAAGGAGCGCTTCGCCGGCGCCATCAACACCCTCACCCTCGAGGGCATGATGGGCGACGGCAAGGCGCTGCAGATGGGCACCAGCCACGAGCTGGGCCAGAACTTCGCCAAGGCGTTCAACACCACCTACCAGCTGCAGGGCGCCGAGCGCGAGCACGTCTGGCAGACCTCCTGGGGCGTCTCGACCCGCATGGTCGGCGGCCTGATCATGTCCCACGGCGACGACAACGGCCTGCGGGTGCCCCCGCGCCTGGCCGCCGTCCAGGCCGTCGTCCTCGCCATCAAGGGCGACGACGCGGTGATCGCCAAGGTCCGCGAGATCGGCGCCACCCTGGAGGCCGCCGGCATCCGCGTGGTCGTGGACGACCGCACCGACACCCCGTTCGGCCGTCGCGCCGTCGACTGGGAGCTCAAGGGCGTGCCGCTGCGCATCGAGGTCGGCCCGCGCGACCTGGAGAACGGCACCGCGATGCTGGCCCGCCGCATCCCCGGCGGCAAGGAGCCGGTCTCGATCGACGCCCTGGCGTCGCTCGTCCCGGGCGTGCTGGAGGAGGACCAGGCGCTGCTGCTGCGCCAGTCCCGCGAGCGCCGGCTGGCCCGCACCGTCGACGTCGCGAACATCGACGAGGCCGTCGAGGCCGCCGCGACCGGCTGGGGCCGGATCTCCTGGGCCGAGCTCGGCCCGGAGGGCGAGGCCAAGCTGGCCGAGCAGGGCGTCTCGGTGCGCTGCATCGTGGCCGCCGACGGCTCGGTGCCGGCCACGGACGACCAGGAAGGCAACATCGCGATCGTCGCGCGCGCCTACTGATCCCCGCGACCGGTCGTGCTCGTTGTGGATCCCGGGGATGTCGGAGATGTCGAAAATCCGACGGGTACTGAGACGCGTACTGATGAGTAGTGGCACTCGTCGACAAGTGCCGCCGGGAATTCCGGCGGTTACCGTCCGGTGTTCGTCTCATCTGTCGACATCCCTACTCACCGGTCAACTCCCGGTATTAACGGAATAGCGGTACGGTGTACGGCCCGTGGCCCTGTCAACTCGACAGGATCATGGGCCGTACGTACGTCCGGGGGGCGACAGCCCGTTCCCCCGGGCGGAAAAGGTGACGAGGCCCGCCGAGCTACGCCGGGCCCAAACGTGCAGGGGGTTGGTCTTGCGACAGAACCGGAACGCGCATTTCGCGCGCGCTTGTACATTCCTGAGAGTTTCCTGGGAAATCCCGGGGAACGGGAACACGCGGAACATCGGCTCGCACTCCATCGTTGGTCTAGCGTGAGCACGACACAGCCCCTCGTTCTCGCGGCCGAACTGGCCGCCGCCTGGAGCGACATCCAGGCCTTCCATCAGGACCTCCCCGACCTCGCCTCGCCCGAGGCGTTGATCGGCGAGTCCTCCTCGGCCTGTGGCACGCGGCTCGGTTTCGAGCGGCTCCTCCACGAGGCTGCCCACGGTCTTGCCGCGGCCCGGGACATCCGGGACACCTCGCGGGCCGGCCGCTACCACAACCGGCGCTTCCTGCTCCTCGCCTCGGAGCTGGGCCTGGCACACCCGATCGAGCCGCACGCCAGCAGCGGCTTCTCGCAGGTGACCATGCTCAAGGAGACCCGGGAGCGGTACGCCGAGACCATCGAGCGCCTGGACCGCGCCCTCGGCGCCCACCAGGAGGCGGTGACCGGGGACGGCGCGTCGCGCGCCTTCCGCGGGCCGGCCGCCCGGCACGGCTCCTCCGGGGGCGGCGTCCGGGTCAAGGCGGTCTGCGGCTGCGGCCGCAACGTCCGGGTCGTGCCGTCCGTGCTCGCGCAGGCGTCCATCGTCTGCGGTGCCTGCCAGCAGCCGTTCAAGATCGCGTAGTGCGGAGCGCCCGGTCCGATGGCCGGGTGTCCGGTGGCCGGGCAATCGGGTGACCGGTGACCGGCGGAACACGTGGATCCGGGAGACCGGCCGGCAGCTGTGCGGGCAGCGCATCCGGCCGGAGTGGTTGGCGGTACCGAGCGGCACCGGGCCGATCGGTGGTTGGTGCGTCGGGCTGACCGGGAGCGGGGGCTCCCGGTCGGACCTGTCCACCGTCGGACCTGTCGACTGCCGGGCCTGTTCACCGAGCCCTGCCTGCTGTGTCTGTCCTGTGCCCGTCGCTGCTGTGCCTGTCCCTGCTGTGCCGCGCCGGGCGGCCGGAGGGCGGTCGAGGCGGTTCGCGCCGGTATGGCAGAATGGACAGCTGAGTACTCGGCAGCCGAGCAGGACCCCTCTCTCCTACGGCTGGCGTGTCCCTTGAACGGCCTGCCCCGCAACCCCACGCGGTGGTGAAGCCGCTCACCCACGTCAACACCAGGAGAATCCACTCCCGTGGCAGTCAAGATCAAGCTCAAGCGTCTCGGCAAGATTCGCTCCCCGCACTACCGCATCGTCGTCGCCGACGCCCGCACCAAGCGTGACGGTCGCGCGATCGAGGAGATCGGCATCTACCAGCCGACCTACAACCCCTCGAAGATCGAGGTCGACAGCGACCGCGCCCAGTACTGGCTGTCCGTCGGCGCCCAGCCGACCGAGCCGGTCCTCGCCATCCTCAAGCTGACCGGCGACTGGCAGAAGTTCAAGGGCCTGCCGGCTCCGGCGCCGCTGAAGGTCGCCGAGCCGAAGGTCGAGGACTTCTCGCACCTGTTCGCGAAGGCCGTCGCCGGCTTCGAGGACGCCACCACCGGTGTCGCCATCACCCCGAAGGCCAAGAAGTCGGACAAGGCCGAGGCTGAGGCCGACGCCGCCGCCGAGGCCTGATCGTGATCGAGGACGCCCTCGACCACCTGGTGAAGGGCATCGTCGAGCACCCCGACGAGGTGCAGGTGCGCTCGCGCAACCTGCGTCGGGGAAACACCATCGAGGTGCGCGTGCACCCCGATGACCTCGGCAAGGTGATCGGCCGGGGCGGCCGGACGGCGCGCGCACTGCGCACCGTGGTCGGCGCCCTCGGCGGTCGCAACGTCCGGGTCGACCTCGTCGACGTGGACAGCATTCGCTGACGCTGCTGCTCGTTCAGCCGTCAGGCTTGAGGCCGGCCGGGACGCATGTCGTCCCGGCCGGCCTTCGCCGTTTCCCGGCCCGTGCCGCCTCAGGCGGGCTCAGGCCGGGGCGGCCCGGCTCGGGGCCGCTCAGGCCGGCGCGGGTCGCGTCGGCTCAATTCGGCTCAGTTCGGGTCGGGTCCGCTCGGGCCGGACCGGGTCGGGGCATCCCGGCCTCCCGGGCTCGCCGAGCCCACCAGTCTTTGCTTTCCCCAGGCCTTCCCAAGCACCCATCCAGGAGAACGATCACCGTGCAGCTCGTCGTCGGCAAGATCGGCCGCGCCCACGGCATCAGGGGGGACGTCAGCGTCGAGGTCCGTACCGACGAGCCGGAGCTCCGGCTCGGCCCCGGTGCCGTCCTGCTCACCGACCCCGCGTCGGCCGGACCGCTGACCGTCGAGTCCGGCAAGGTGCACAGCGGCCGGCTGCTGCTGCGCTTCGCCGGCGTCAAGGACCGCAATGCCGCCGAGGCACTGCGCGGCACCGTCCTGATCGCCGAGGTCGACCCGGACGAGCGCCCGGACGACCCGGAGGAGTACTACGACCACCAGCTGATCGGCCTGGACGTGGTGCTGCTCGACGGGACGCCGGTCGGCGAGCTGACCGAGGTCGTCCACCTGCCGTACCAGGACCTGCTCACGGTGGAGAGGCCGGACGGCACGGAGGTGCTGGTGCCGTTCGTCACCCGCATCGTGCCGACCATCGACCTGGAGAACCAGCGGGCCGTGATCGACCCGCCGCCCGGCCTGATCGACCTGGAGCAGGCCGAGGTCGCGCGCGGCGCTGCCGGGGCCGAGGAGCCGGAGGAGTCGGAGTGAGCACCGAGGACCTGTCGCCCGTGTCCGGGCCCGCTGCGGCGTCCCCCGTCCAGGACGGGATGCGGATGGACGTCGTCACGATCTTCCCGGAGTACCTCGAACCGCTGAACATCTCGCTGGTCGGCAAGGCCCGTGCCCGCGGTCAGCTCGATGTGCACGTCCACGACCTGCGGGGGTGGACGCACGACATCCACCGGACCGTGGACGACAGCCCGTACGGCGGCGGTCCCGGCATGGTGATGAAGCCCGAGCCGTGGGGCGAGGCGCTGGACGCCGTCGTCGGCCTCGGCCCGGCGGGGGAGGTGCCCACCCTGGTGGTGCCGACCCCGAGCGGGCGCCCGTTCACCCAGGAGCTCGCCCAGGAGCTCGCCGGGCGTCCGTGGCTGGCCTTCACCCCCGCCCGGTACGAGGGCATCGACCGGCGCGTGATCGAGGAGGCGGCCACCCGGATGCCGGTGGTCGAGGTGTCGATCGGCGACTACGTCCTGGCCGGCGGCGAGGTCGCCGTCCTGGTGATGGTCGAGGCGATCGCCCGGCTGCTGCCCGGCGTGCTCGGCAACGCCGAGTCCCACCGGGACGACTCCTTCGCGCCCGGTGCGATGGCCGACCTGCTGGAGGGCCCGGTCTACACCAAGCCCGCCGAGTGGCGCGGCCGGACCGTGCCGGACGTGCTGCTGAGCGGCAACCACGGCAAGATCGCCCGCTGGCGGCGCGAGCAGGCCTTCGCCCGTACCCTGGCGAACCGGCCCGACCTGGTGGAACGCTGGCAGTACGGCGCCTTCGACAAGAAGGACCGCGAGGCGCTGAGCATCCTCGGTCTGGCCTGGGACGGGCAGCTCGGCCGATTTCGGTCCGTGGCCGATGGTGTGGAAGAATAGGCGGCTGCTGTCTGTCGCTGGGCTCCTCTCGTAGGGGTCACGTGGACCGGTGCCCCCGCCACGGGGGGATCACCGCCAGCCGATGCGGCCCGCAGCAGACCCCATTGCGACGAACTTCCGTGGGCGGCCCGTGGCGCCTGCGATGGAGAGCAACATGAGCAACAAGCTCGCTGCTGTCGACGCGGCCTCGCTGCGTAGCGACATCCCGGCCTTCCGCGCCGGTGACACCCTGAAGGTTCACGTCCGGGTCATCGAGGGCAACCGCTCCCGTGTCCAGGTCTTCCAGGGCGTCGTCATCCGCCGCCACGGCGCCGGTGTCGGTGAGACCTTCACCGTCCGCAAGGTCAGCTTCAACGTCGGCGTGGAGCGCACCTTCCCGGTGCACACCCCGGTCGTCGAGAAGATCGAGGTCGTGACCCGCGGTGCGGTTCGCCGCGCCAAGCTGTACTACCTGCGTGACCTCCGCGGCAAGGCCGCGAAGATCAAGGAGAAGCGCGACCGCTGATCCACCGGCCCCCGGTTCTGCCGGGGGATCGGAACGCTCTGGGGGGCGGGGCTGCCGCACGGTAAGCTCAGCCCCCGATGAGCACGCACGAACGACCCGCGGACCGCGACGACAGTCCTGCACCCACCGGTGCGGACTCGCCGTCGCGGTCCGCGGCCGTTTCCACGGTTCCCGCGGGGGCGGAGCCTGCTGCGGGGACGGTGGAGTCGGAGCCCGGGGCCGGGTCCGGGTCCGAAGCCGGGGCGCGGTCCGCGCCCGGGGCCGGGGGCGGAGCCGCGTCGGCGGAGAGGGACGCCGAGGAGCCGGTCCGTTCGCGCTCGCGCGACCTCCTGCTGCTGGCCGGGATCTGTCTGCTCACCCTGCTGCTGGTGAACGCCTTCGTGGTGCGGCCGTTCGCGGTGCCCTCCGCCTCGATGGAGAACACCCTGCTCACCGGCGACCGCCTGATCGCCAACCAACTGGCCTACTCCTTCGGCGGACACCCGCAGCGCGGCGAGGTCGTGGTCTTCGACGGGACGGGCTCCTTCCGGCAGGGGCCGGCCGGGCCGGCCGGCTTCTGGGGCGGACTGCAGGGCCTCGCCCGGGACCTCGGACTCGCCCCTGCCGGTGACTCCGTCTACGTCAAGCGCGTCGTCGGCGTCGGCGGCGACCGGGTGACCAGCACCGGCCCGGGGGCGCGGATCACCGTCAACGGTGTGCAGGTCGACGAGTCCTCCTACCTCGCGCCGGGCGACGAGCCGTCGAACGTGCCCTTCGACGTGGTGGTGCCGGCCGGCGAGCTCTGGGTCATGGGGGACCACCGCAGCGCCTCCCGGGACTCCCGCGACCACCTGGGCGAGCCCGGCGGCGGCTTCGTCCCGGAGTCCAAGGTGATCGGCCGGGCGGAGTGGGTGGTCTACCCGGTCGGCCACTGGCGCAGCCTGGACGGGCCGGAGGCCTTCGCCGCGACAGGGGGGACCGGTGGCCATGGGGACCAGAGGTAGGGGCCGGGTGGCCGACCGCCCGGTGGAGCGTCCGGGCGGGTACTCCGGCGGCCGGGCCGCCACCGGGCCGGCGAGGGAGCCGGCCGGAACGGCGGCTCCGGACGCGTCGGCACCGGTACGCGGACGGGCCGAGCGTCGTCGCACCGCCCGCCGGGCGGCCCGCCGGCGCAGGCGTTCCGTGCTGCGCGAGTTCCCGCTGATCATCCTGGTGGCGCTGGTCGTGGCGCTGGTGATGAAGACCTTCCTGGTACAGGTCTTCGTGATCCCCTCCGGCTCGATGGAGCAGACCATCCAGATCGGGGACCGGGTGCTGGTGGACAAGTTCACCCCCTGGTTCGGTTCCGAGCCGGAGCGCGGCGACGTGGTGGTGTTCAAGGATCCGGGTGGTTGGCTGGAGTCCGATCACCAGCCGTCCACCGACGGGCCGGTGCTGCGCGGTGCCAAGCAGGTCCTCACCTTCGTCGGGCTGCTGCCGTCCGACAGCGAGCAGGATCTGATCAAGCGGGTGATCGGCGTCGGCGGGGACACCGTGGAGTGCTGTGACGAGCAGGGCCGGGTCAGCATCAACGGCTCGCCGGTGGACGAGACCTACCTCGCGCCGGGGAACCCGCCGTCCCGGCAGCCGTTCAAGGTGAAGGTGCCGCAGGGGCGGCTCTGGGTGATGGGGGATCACCGGGACGTCTCCGCCGACTCCCGTTTCCACATGGGGAACGAGGGCCAGGGCACCATCCCGCTGAGCGGTGTGGTCGGCCGGGCGTTCGTGATCGCCTGGCCGGTGGACCGGATCCATCAACTTGATGTGCCGGGTTCACTCTCCAAGGTGGCGCGGGCCCCGCAGGCTCGCGGAACTGCGCCGGACTCGATGGGGGTTGGGCCGCTTCCGGAGGAACCTCCGCTCGTTATGGGTGTGTTGGGCATCCTTCCGCTCGTCGGCCGCAGGCCGGAGCGTTCCCCCGAGTAGGCCGGTCCGTCCGGCCGAGGGCCGGGCCGCGCGTGTGGGAGCGTCGGCCGGATGCCCGGGAGTGATAGAGAAGTGCTGATGCGGCCGGTGTGCGACAACGGCCGCGTCCGAAGGCTGTGCTGGTGTCAGGCGAGCCCCGGGAGGGCAGCCCTGAGGCGTTCACGGTCGATGTGGAGCGTGGTGCCCGCTGTGCGGCACTGTGAGCGCGGACGCGCGGGCGTCCGCACAGCAGGGAGGAGACGTTGTGGGGGATTTGGTGATCGGCGCCCGCTCGGGCGCCGGAGAGCCCGAGGGCTCCGGCGGCCGGGCGGCCCGGTCCACGGAGGCCGCGGTGCCCTCGGCTTCCGCCGAGGACCCGGCGGCCCAGTCCGCCGACGAGCAGGGCAACGGCACCGGGGACGCCTCGGACGACACCCGGGAGGACAAGGGATCGGCGGAGGGTTCGGAGGAGGCGTCCGCGGAGAAGGGGCCCAAGCAGCGCTCCTTCTGGAAGGAGCTGCCGATCCTGGTCGGCATCGCGCTCGTCCTGGCACTGGTGATCAAGACGTTCTTCGTCCAGGCGTTCTCCATTCCGTCGGAGTCGATGCAGAACACGCTTCAGGTCGGTGACCGCGTCCTGGTGGACAAGCTGACGCCGTGGTTCGGGGCGGAGCCCGAGCGCGGCGAGGTCGTGGTGTTCCACGACCCGGGCGGCTGGCTGGCCGACGAGCCCACCAAGCAGAGCAGCAACTCCTTCGTCCGGGGCGTCCAGGACGTGCTCAGCTTCGTCGGCCTGATGCCCTCCGACAACGAGAAGGACCTGATCAAGCGGGTCATCGCGGTCGGCGGGGACACCGTCGAATGCCACGGCGACGGGCCGGTGAAGGTCAACGGGGTCGCTCTCGACGAGCCGTACATCTATCCGGGGAACACCCCCTGCCAGGTGAAGGACTTCGGTCCGGTGAAGGTGCCCGAGAACTCGATCTGGGTGATGGGCGACCACCGCGGGAACTCGCTGGACTCCCGCTTCCACATGGACCAGCCGGGTGGCGGCGCCGTTCCGGTGGACGAGGTGATCGGCCGTGCGTTCGTGGTGGCCTGGCCCGTCGACCGCTGGGCGACGCTCCCGGTGCCGGAGACCTTCGACCAGAAGGGGCTGGCGGCGGCCGCGCCGCTCGTGCCGCCGGTGGCCGGGGCCGTCGGCGCCGTCGGGGTGCTTCCGCTGGTGCGCCGGCTGCGGGACCGGGGGGACCGCCGGAAGCAGTCCTGACCTCAGCCGGGTCGCCCCCGGGTCTTGCGCGGGCCGTGGTACCGACGAGTAATCTGCTCGGACGTGCCACGGCCCGCCGGGTTTTCCGCCTGTGGCCCCGGCGCACCACGAGCGTTTCCGGGTCGGCCGGGGTTGGGCGGTATCGATGAGCAGTGTCGTGGAAGAGGCGGCGGCGGAGCGCCCGGCTGCTGTCGCGCGGCCTCGGCGCAAGCCCGCCGCCGTGCTGCAGGGCGTGCTGATCGGTCTCGGGCTGCTCCTGCTGGTCGGCGGCTTCGCCGTCATGGCGCTGGACTACCGGCCGTACGGCATCCCGACGGGCTCGATGACGCCCACGCTCAAGGTCGGCGACACCGTGGCCGCCCGGAAGATCGACGGCAAGACCGTCGGCCGGGGCGATGTGGTGATCTTCCGCGACCACGCCTGGGGCGGCGAGCTCATGGTCAAGCGGGTGGTCGCGGTCGGTGGCGACACCGTCGCCACGGGGGACGACCAGCGGCTGACCGTCAACGGCAAGCCGGTGGATGAGCCGTACCTCGCGGCGCAGGACTCGCAGGGCACCGCCTTCAGCGTCGAGGTGCCGCCGGGCCGGCTCTTCCTGCTCGGTGACAACCGGCAGGGCTCGATGGACTCCCGCCTCCACCTGGAGATCGACGGCGGAACGATTCCGGCCGACGAGGTGGAGGCCCGGGTCGAGGCCACCGTGCTGCCCTTCGGCCGTACCGGCCTGTTCGCCCGGACCTCGGCCTTCGACGGCATCGCCGGGCCGAAGGCCGGTGAACCGGGACCGCTGGAGCCGGCCTTCTACGCCACCGTTGTAGGCGCGGCGCTGATCGTCGGGACCTCCGGGGCGGGCGCGGTGGCGGGCCTCGCGCGCCGCCTGCGCCGCCGCACGGCCTGACCACCACGACAGCCACGCCCGCAGCCGCTGCCATCGGGACGATGGGTCCGGCCGCGCCGGCCGCAACCGGCGCCACCCCCGGCCGGGCGGCTCTGCCGAACATCGCCCCGGACGGTCGTGGCGGGTGGCAGGATCGGGAGGGTCAGCGGGACGAACGAGGGGAGGGGGAAGAACCGTCATGGAGCCGAAGCGCCGCAGAGCGTCCCGGATCCTGCTGCTGGACGGGCAGGACCGCCTCCTCCTCTTCCGGGGGTCCGATCCGGCGGTGCCGGGGGTCACCTGGTGGTTCACCCCCGGGGGCGGTTTGGAGCCGGGGGAGGGCGTGCGCGAGGCGGCAGCGCGGGAACTCACGGAGGAGACCGGGCTGCGCGGCGTGGAACTGGGACCGGTGGTCGCGTACGGCACGGTTTCGTTCTCCTTTCGGGGACAGCCTTACGAGCAGGAGCAGTGGTTCCACCTGGCCCGGACCACGGACACGGTGATCGACCACTCGGGAACGGGGGCGGAGGAGCACGCCGAACTACTCGCGGCGCGCTGGTGGACGATCGACGAGCTGAGGAGAACCGCCGAGACGGTTTATCCGGTCGGGCTGGCGGACTTCCTGGAGCGGCTGGTGGCGGAGGGGCCGCCGGGCACTCCGGTAAGGCTCTGAGGGTGGGTGCGGTGGTCCACAATGGGTGGACGTGACAAGTTGAGGGGACGCCTGGATGAGTGCCGAAGATCTCGAGAAGTACGAGACCGAGATGGAGCTCAAGCTCTACCGGGAGTACCGGGACGTCGTCGGCCTGTTCAAGTACGTGATCGAGACCGAGCGACGTTTCTACCTCACCAACGACTACGAGCTGCAGGTGCACTCGGTCCAGGGCGAGGTCTTCTTCGAGGTGTCGATGGCGGATGCGTGGGTCTGGGACATGTACCGGCCGGCCCGGTTCGTCCGCAAGGTCCGGGTGCTGACCTTCAAGGACGTGAACATCGAGGAGCTCGCGAAGAGCGATCTGGAGCTGCCCTCGGACGACTCCGGCTTCGGGAACTGACGTTGGACCGCCCGGTGCGGCGGTGTCCAGGGGATTTCGGGGATTCCAGGGATTCTCACCCCTGCGGGTGACGGAAGTTATCCACAGGCCCGAGTTGTCCACAGGAAACAGCAATCCTCTGGTCCGGTTGCGGGCTGCACGGAAACCTCCCCGGCGGAGGTGGTCACCGTGCAGGACACCAAACGCACCACGCGCACCAAGCGCACCACGCACAAGCAGACGCCGCAGGCCCCGCAGGCGCCGGCCCCGACGGGCGGTCCGGACCGGAACAGCCCGGACCGGACCGCCCCGGGCAGGGGCGGTCCCGGGCGCGGCACCAACAACGGTCTCGGCCGTTACGGGGAGCGGGTGGCCGCCCGCCGCCTCGCCGAGAACGGCCTGTGCATCCTGGACCGCAACTGGCGGTGCGTCGAGGGCGAGCTCGACATCGTCGCCCTCGACGGCGACACCCTCGCGGTCTGCGAGGTCAAGACCCGCTCCGAGCGGGGTTTCCAGCAGCCCAGCGAGGCCATCGACCGGGCCAAGGCGGCCCGGCTGCAGCGCCTCGCCGAGCGCTGGATGGCCGAGCGCTGGCCGGACCACTTCGCCAGGCTGGCCGGCCCCGGCTACCAGCCCGCGCCCGCCGACCCGCAGTGGCCGCCGATCCCGCCGGGAGGCGTCCGGATCGACCTGGTGGCCGTCATCAACCGGGTCCGCGGCGCCGCCTCGGTGGACCACCTGCGGGGGGTGGTCTGAGATGGCCTTCGCCCGCACCTGCTCGGTCGCCCTGGTGGGCGTCGACGGCGTGATCGTCGAGGTCCAGGCCGACCTGGAACCGGGGGTCGCCGCGTTCACCCTGGTCGGCCTGCCCGACAAGGCGTTGTCCGAGGCCCGGGACCGCGTGCGCGCGGCCGTCGTGAACAGCGGCGAGGCCTGGCCGCAGCGGAAGCTGACCGTCGGGCTCAGCCCCGCCTCGGTGCCCAAGAGCGGCAGCGGCTTCGACCTCGCCGTCGCCTGCGCGGTGCTCGCCGCCGCCGAGCGGCTGGACCCGTCCGCCATCGCCGATCTGCTGATCATCGGCGAGCTCGGGCTGGACGGCCGCGTGCGGCCGGTGCGCGGCGTGCTCCCGTCGGTGCTCGCCGCCTCCGACGCCGGGTACCAGCGGGTCGTGGTGGCCGAGCAGACCGCCGCCGAAGCCGCCCTCGTCCCCGGCGTCACCGTCATCGGCGTGCGCAGCCTGCGTCAGCTGATCGCCGAGCTGACCGGCGCCCCCGCGCCGGAGGAGCCGCCCGACCCGATCGGCGGTCGTCCCGACCCGCTGATGGCCGGGCTGATGCTCCCCACCGCGGGCGTGCGCGGCCTGCCCGACGACAAGGCGTTCCGTCTCGACATGGCCGACGTGGCCGGGCAGTACGAGGCGCGCCGGGCCCTGGAGATCGCCGCCGCCGGCGGTCACCACCTGTACCTGAAGGGCCCGCCGGGCGCGGGGAAGACCATGCTGGCCGAGCGGCTGCCCGCACTGCTTCCCCCGCTGACGCAGAAGGAGGCCCTGGAGGTCACCGCCGTCCACTCCGTGGCGGGACTCCTCCCGGCGGGCCGGCCACTGATCGACAGCCCGCCGTACTGCGCCCCGCACCACTCCACCACGATGCCGGCGATCGTCGGCGGCGGGAGCGGACTGCCCAGGCCGGGCGCCGTCTCGCTGGCACACCGCGGCGTGCTCTTCCTGGACGAGGCACCCGAGTTCCCGGTCCGGGTCCTCGACGCGTTGCGCCAGCCGCTGGAGGCGGGCGAGGTGGTGATCGCCCGCTCGGCCGGGTCCCTCCGGCTCCCGGCCCGGTTCCTGCTCTGCCTGGCGGCCAACCCCTGCCCGTGCGGGCGGTACTCCCGCCGGGGCGAAGGCTGCGAATGCACGCCTGCGATGGTCAGCCGGTACCAGGGAAGGCTCTCCGGGCCGCTGCTCGACCGGGTCGACCTCCAGGTCCAAGTCGCCCCGGTGACCAGGGTCGAGCTGATGGAGCGTGACAGCACGGCCGAGAACACCGAGACCGTCGCGGCCCGGGTGCTGGCCGCCCGGGAACGTGCGGCGGCCAGGCTGGCCAACACACCGTGGCGCACCAACGCCGAGGTGCCCGGCCATGAACTGCGCACCCGCTGGCACCTGGCGTCCGGCGCGCTGAACGAGGCCGCACGTCAACTGGAACGAGGGCTGCTGACCGCCCGAGGCCTGGACCGGGTGCTCCGGGTCGCCTGGACGGTCGCCGACCTCGCGGGCCGCGACCGCCCGGACCAACGGGACGTACGGACCGCCCTGGTCATGCGGACCGGCGTCGAACAGGGACTGCCGCTGACGGAGCGCGCCCCCGGCCGGCCCGGCGGGCGTCGCGTCCCGGGGGACGCACCGAAGGCCGGGACGCAGGTCGGGCCCCGCCCCACCGCGGTGACCGACGACCGGGCAGAACGCCCGGACGGCCGGCCGGAGCACGAGGAGACCCGACCGTGAACCAGACGATGAACCACCGTCAGCCCCTCGCCGGGCCGGCCCCGGAGGCCGCTCCCGAGCGTCTCGCCCGGGCGGTGCTGAGCAGACTCGGCGAACCGGGCGATGCCGTCCTGGGCAGGTGGCTGTCCCGGCTCCCCGCCGTCGACGTCGTCCGGGCGATCCGCGACGGGACGGTGCCCGGCCACCCGGGCGCGGACGCGGACCGGGTGGCCGCCTACCGGGCCAGACTCGTCGAGGTGGATCCCGCCGCCGACCTGGAGCGGGTGCGAACCGTCGGCGGACGCTTCATCATTCCGGGCGACACGGAGTGGCCGAGCCAGCTGGACGATCTGGGAGACGGCAGACCGATCGGGCTCTGGCTGGCCGGGACGGGTTCGTTGCGCCTGCTCGCGCTCCGGTCGGTGGCGGTGGTCGGGGCACGGGCCTGCACGGCGTACGGCGCACACGTGGCGGGGGAGCTGTCGGCGCAGCTGGCCGAGCGCGGGTGGGTGGTGGTCTCGGGTGCGGCCTACGGGATCGACGCCGCCGCCCACCGGGGTGCACTGGCCGTCGGCGGGATGACCGTCGGTGTCCTCGCCTGCGGCGTGGACGTGGCCTATCCACGCGGCAACGCCGACCTGATCCGGCGGATCGCCTCCCAGGGGTTGCTGCTGAGCGAACTCCCGCCGGGGGAGCACCCGACCCGGTTCCGCTTCGTGCTGCGCAACCGGGTCATCGCGGCGCTCACCCGCGGCACGGTGGTGGTCGAGGCGGCGCTGCGCAGCGGGGCGCTCAGCACGGCCAGACGCGCCCGTGACCTCAACCGGCACACGATGGGCGTCGCGGGGCCGGTGACCTCCGAGCTCTCCGCGGGGGTTCACGCCCTGATCCGCGGCGGCGGGGCCACCCTGGTCACCGACGCGGCCGAGGTGGCCGAGCTGATCGGGGCGATCGGGGACGACCTGGCGCCGCAGCGGAGCGGTCCGGTGCTGCCCAGGGACCTGCTGGAACCGGCGGCGGCGCGCGTACTGGAGGCCGTGCCGGCCACGGCGGAGGGCGCGCCGGTGGAGCGCCTGGCCCGGCAGTCGGGGCTCCCGCCGGACGAGGTTCTGCAACGCCTCTACGAGTTGGGCTCGCTGGGCCACGTCGAGCGGCACGGCGCGCACTGGCGGCTGGTGCGGAGGAGGGGAGGCGACTGAGGTGCCCGCCGGGACAGCGGGACAGGCGGGACAGCGGGACAGCACAGCACACCAGCGGGGCGAAGCGGATAGGGCGGCCGCCTCGGCCGCGACGAGCCGCGGCGGCGCCGACCCGGCAGGCAGGAGGTGCCAGGAGGAAGTGCCGGGAGGGAGCGCTGGGAGGGAGCGCCGGGAGGAGGGCCGCGGTCCGCCCGGCTGCGGTGCCCGGATCCGGTGACACGAACGCCACCGGATCGGGGGACGACCGAGTGGCGGTAGCACATTGCAGTGACTCGGTCACGCTACGCTCGCCATGCCTTCCCTATCAGCACATGACTCGGCAGAACGGCGCAGACCAACGCATGCCCACACACATTCCCGGACACAGAGTGACCGGCGGCGCCCGGTCCTCGGGAGGGTCGCGGACCGAGCGGCGCCCCGTGACCGAGTTCCCGCCCAAGGCGACGGGTGCGATGGGGGCCCTCGCCCGGCAGGGCGGGCGGCCGGCGAACACCGGGGCGTACGCCGACCGGCCGGACGCGCCCGGCGCGCCGGACGCTCCGGAGCAGCCCGGGGCCCCGGACGGCGTAGCCCCGGACGGCGTAGCCCCGGACGCCGCAGTCCCGGATGCCGGCGCCCCGGATGCTGCCGGCACCCCGGGCCCCGGAGCGCCCGGCGCCGGAACCACTTCCGCAACGGTGCCCCCGCCCGTCGCAACGGTGCCCCCACCGGCCGGCCCGGTGGCCCCGGCGGTCGAGCCGGCGGCGCCCGCCGGGACGCGCG
>NZ_JBEYVJ010000122.1:0-20473 GCF_040643935.1 Kitasatospora sp. NPDC047058
CCCAGAGGCCGTTCACCACCAGTTGCAGGTCCCGGTCCCGCAGCCGGCCGCTGTTGGAGAAGCCCTGCCCGGCCCGCGGGTCGACGCTCTACCACGAGCGACCGGCATGACGAGCTACGGCGACGACGCGACGGTCCGCGACATCCTCACCGCCAAGGGCGACACCTGGGCGGTGGTCGGCCTCTCCTCCAACACGGCCCGGGCGGCCCACGGCGTCGCCCGGGTCCTCCAGCGCCACGGCAAGCGCATCGTGCCGGTCCACCCCAAGGCCGAGACGGTGCTCGGCGAGCCGGGGTACGCGTCGCTCGCCGAGATCCCGTTCGAGGTCGACGTGGTGGACGTGTTCGTGAACAGCACGCTGGCCGGCGAGGTCGCCGACCAGGCGGTGGCCGCCGGGGCGAAGGCGGTCTGGTTCCAGCTCGGCGTGGTCGACGAGGACGCCTACGCCCGGACGACCGCCGCCGGGGTGGCGATGGTCATGGACAAGTGCCCCGCCATCGAGATCCCGCTGCTCGACTGAGGCCTCTCCGAGGAGGCGCACGCGCGGCGGGGCGCGCGCCCACCATCCGGGTTGAACCCGGCGACACGCGGGCCCGGTTCGTACACCCGGACGACCGCGTGCCCACAGTTGGCCCGAACCACTGGCGCCGACCGAAAGGGGGCTCGCCGTGACCACGGTCGGGCTCAACTACGAGAGCAACGCGATCATCGAACTGATGGACGTGGCCGAGGCGGACCGCTCCGACGAGTGGCTGCGGGACGCGCTGCAGCAGGCCGTCATGCTGGAGCTCGCCACCCTGCCGCCGTACCTCTGCGGCCTCTGGTCGATCACCGAGGACAGCGCGGACGTCGCACTGATGATCAAAGAGGTCGTCTTCAACGAGATGACCCACCTGGGGCTCGCCTGCAACATGCTCACCACCATCGGCGGCACCCCGGTCCTCGCCTCGACCGCCGTGGTCCCGCCGTACCCGTGCCCGCTGCCCGGCGGGGTGCGCCCGACGGACCTGACGGTCTCCCTCAGCGGCCTCACCCCGGCCTCGGTGGAGATGTACTCCGAGATCGAGAAGCCGGTCCACCCGCTGGCCGTCGCCGCCGAGGCGACCACGTTCCCCTCGATCGGCGCCTTCTACGACGCGATCCACGAGGCCTTCCGGCAGCCCGGGGTCCCGATCAACGGCACCCGGCAGCTGACCGTCGACCTGGGACACGGTCCGGGCAACCGCCTCTTCCCGCTGACCACGCTCCCGGAGGTCGAGCAGGCGATCCAGCTCATCAAGGAACAGGGCGAGGGCACCTCGCACAGCCCCGACGACCCGACCGAGGGGGACGACGGCCAGCTCGCCCACTACTACACCTTCCGGCAGATCTTCCGCGGCCGGAAGCTGGTGCAGATCCAGGAGGACCCGCCGGCGTTCGACTTCGCCGGTGACCCGATCCCATTCCCGGGCGCCCTCCAGATGGCCGTCGTCCCGCGGGGCGGCTGGGCCGCGGACCCGTCGACCGCGCCCGTCGACCCGGAGGTGAAGCGGCTCCTCGACCAGTTCAACGCGACCTTCAGCGAGCTGTTGCGCTCGCTGGAGTGCGCCTGGCGCGAGGACGACCCCAAGAAGGCGAGCGACCACCTGAACGACGCGGTCGGCAGCATGTTCGGCCTCCAGGGCCCCGCCGTCGACCTGATGGGCAAGCCGCTGCCCGGCGACCCGGCGAAGAGCTACGGACCGGAGTTCCGCTACGTCCCGTAGCCCCGGGCCCTACGGCGGCCCACGACCGTCGCCGCCCTCCGCCAGCAGGGCAGGGACGGTCGCGGGCCCCGGCGGCTCAGCCGTCGAGCTGCGCGATGGTCGCGATGGACGGGCGGCGTTCGGCGCGGAGCCGGACGGACACGGCCTCGGCGTCGCGCAGCACCCGCACCGCGTTGTGCCAGGTCAGCTTCCCGAGGTCGGTCTCCGACCAGCCCCGGCGGAGCAGTTCGGCGATCAGGTTGGGGTAGCCGGCCACGTCGTCCAGCCCGGCCGGGAGGAAGGCGGTGCCGTCGAAGTCGCCGCCGATGCCGATGTGGTCGATGCCGGCCACCTCGCGCATGTGGTCCAGGTGGTCCGCGACGGTGGCCGGGGTCGCGACCGGACGCGGGGTGGCCTCCTCGAAGGCCCGCTGGCAGGCCATCCCGGCCGGGGTGGTGTCCAGGTGGTCGAAGCCGTGGGCGCGCATGTTCTCGTCGGCGGCGGCCGTCCACTCGATGGCCGCGGGCAGGATGAACTTGGGCACGAAGGTGGCCATCGCGACGCCGCCGTTGACGGGCAGCCGGGCCAGCACGTCGTCCGGGACGTTGCGCGGGTGGTCGCAGACGGCGCGCGCCGAGGAGTGCGAGAAGAGCACCGGCGCCTCGCTGACCCGCAGGGCGTCGCGCATGGTGCCGGCGGAGACGTGCGAGAGGTCGACCAGCATGCCGAGCCGGTTCATCTCCCGGACGACCTCCTCGCCGAAGGCGGTCAGGCCGCCGGCCACCGGCTTGTCGGTCGCGGAGTCGGCCCACGGGGTGTTGTCGTTGTGGGTGAGCGTCAGGTAGCGGACGCCGAGCTCGTACAGGGCGCGCAGGGTGGCGAGCGAGCAGTCGATGGAGTGGCCGCCCTCGGCGCCCATCAGGGAGGCGATCCGGCCCCCGGCCCGGGCGGACTCCATGTCCGCGGCGGTGAAGGCGAGCCGGAGCCGGTCGGGGAACCGCTCGGCCAGGGCGCGGACGAAGTCGATCTGCTCCAGGGTGGCGCTGACCGCGTGGTCGCCGGCCAGCCGCGAGGGCACGTAGACGGACCAGAACTGCGCGCCGACCCCGCCCGCGGCGAGGCGGGCGAGGTCGGTGTGCAGGCGGTCGCGCTGGTCGGCGGCCAGGTCGAGCGCGTCGAGGTCGTAGCCGGCCTGCTCGCGCATCGCCCACGGGAGGTCGTTGTGCCCGTCCACCACGGGGTTCTCCCGGAGGACGGCCCTGGCGCGCTCCAGCAGTCCGGCGGCGGGGGAGGCGGAGGGGTCCAACAGCTCAGAGGTCATACGAGCTGTTGTATCCGGTATGACTACTTTCCAAAGCCGAAGGAGGGGGAACCCGCCACCTTGGCCCGCAGCTTCTTCCCCTTCTCGGTGGCCTGGGTGTTCAGCTCGGCCTGGAAGTCGGTCATCCGCTCGGTCAGCTCCGGGTCGAACGCGGCCAGCATCCGCACCGCCAGCAGGCCCGCGTTGCGCGCGCCCGCCACCGAGACCGTGGCCACCGGCACGCCGGCCGGCATCTGGACGATCGACAGCAGGCTGTCCATGCCGTCCAGGTAGCGCAGCGGCACCGGCACGCCGATGACCGGCAGCGGAGTGACCGAGGCGAGCATGCCCGGCAGGTGGGCGGCGCCACCGGCACCCGCGATGATCGCCTTCAGGCCGCGCTTGTGCGCGTTCTCGCCGTAGGCGACCATCTCGCGCGGCATCCGGTGGGCGGAGACGACGTCCACCTCGTAGGGGATCTCGAACTCGTCGAGGGCCTGGGCGGCGGCCTCCATCACGGGCCAGTCGGAGTCCGAGCCCATCACGATGCCGACAAGGGGGGAGGTCATTCGGTGATCGTTCCTCGCAGGTAGGCGGCCGCGTGGCGGGCGCGCTCGCGGACGTCGTCGAGGTCGTCCCCGAAGACGTTGACGTGGCCGACCTTGCGGCCGGGCTTCACGTCCTTCCCGTACATGTGGATCTTCAGGCCCGGGTCACGGGCCATGCAGTGCAGGAAGGCGTGATACATGTCCGGGTAGTCGCCGCCGAGGACGTTGACCATGACGGTCCACCTGGCGCGCGGCCGGGGGTCGCCGAGCGGCAGGTCGAGCACGGCCCGCAGGTGGTTCTCGAACTGCGAGGTGACGGCGCCGTCCTGGCTCCAGTGCCCGGAGTTGTGCGGGCGCATGGCCAGCTCGTTGACCAGGATCCGGCCGTCCCGGGTCTGGAACAGCTCGACCGCGAGGTGGCCGGTGATGTCCAGCTCGCCGGCGATCCGCAGGGCCAGCTGCTGGGCCTCGTCGGAGAGCGCGGGGTCGAGGTCCGGCGCCGGAGCGGTGACCTCGGCGCAGACGCCGTTCTCCTGGACGCTCTCCACCACCGGGTAGGCGACGGCCTGGCCGCTGGGCGAGCGGACCACGTTGGCGGCCAGCTCGCGGACGAAGTCGACCTTCTCCTCGGCCAGCACGGGGACGCCGGCCAGGAACGGCGCGTGCGCCTCCTGCTCGTCGTCGACGACCCAGACGCCCTTGCCGTCGTAGCCGCCGCGGACGGTCTTCAGCACCACCGGGTAGCCGGCACCCTCCTCGGCGAACGCGGTGACGTCCTCCGGGTCGGCGACGATCCGGTGCCGGGGACAGGGCACGCCGATGGAGTCGAGCTTCGCCCGCATCACGCCCTTGTCCTGGGCGTTGACCAGCGCCTCCGGGCCGGGCCGGACGGCGACGCCGTCGGCCTGCAGGGCCCGCAGGTGCTCGGTCGGCACGTGCTCGTGGTCGAAGGTGATCACGTCACAGCCGGCCGCGAAGCGGCGCAGCGTGTCGAGGTCGCGGTAGTCACCGAGAACGACGTCGGAGACCACCTGCGCGGCGGAGTCCTGGGGCGTGTCGGCGAGGAGTTTGAACCTGACCCCGAGCGGGATGCCCGCCTGGTGTGCCATGCGGGCCAACTGCCCGCCGCCGATCATGCCCACCACTGGAAAATTCACATTGCCCGGGGAAGTCACGCGGCCCAGGATATCCGGGCCGGTGGGGGGTGGTGGAGCCACCGGCGGGACCATGGGGGCGGACGCGCGTAGATGTCAAGCTGCCACTCTCCGGGCTGAGCCACCCGGTGGAAACGGGTAGCCTGTTCCGCTAGGTCCTGGTACGCGTGGTCAGATCATGTGCGTGCACGCAGGGCTCCAGGGGTCAGCCGCGCAACCGCTCCGGGCCCTCTCGTCGGCAGGTACATGGAGGCAGCCCGGTATGGCGACGACCACGGCGTCGAACCCCTCGCTGGCGCAGAAACTGCGCGGGCTGTCCGGCGAGGCGGTGAAGTTCGGCATCGTCGGCCTGACCGGCGTGGTCGTCAACGCCGGCGTCTTCTGGGTCTGCCTGAAGGCGACCGGCCCGGTCAACTCCTTCTCGGGCTACATCGCCACCAGCGTCGCGATCGGCACCAACTACATCGGCTACCGCTACTGGCTCTACCGCGACCGGGACGCGGCCTCGCGCAAGCGCGAGATCACCCTCTTCCTGATCTTCAGCGGCATCGGCATGCTGATCGAGAACGGCATCAACGGCTTCTCGGTGCACGTGCTCGGCTACCACTCGGCCACCAGCCAGCTGATCGCCAAGAACGTGGTCGGCCTGATCGCCGGCACGGTCTTCCGGTTCTTCTCCTACCGGACGTGGGTCTTCAAGGCCCTGCCGGAGACCGCCGCCGAGGACGGGGACGGGGCCGCGGACGGCCCGGCGGCCGCGGTGCCGAGCGGCAGCGAGCTCGCCGCGCAGGCCGAGCGGATGCTGGCCGCCGAGGAGACCCGCTTCGCCAAGGCCGAGTAGGCGCCGGCCTCCACTTGCCGGGCCCGCCCCGGCGAGAGGACAGTGGTGACCGAGGGCGAGCACGGCTTGCGGACGATCAAGGCCGTAGGGGGGTTCCCAGGAGGCTCGCCATGGCGTTCGTCCAGATCATCGACTGCAAGACCGACCGGGTGGACGACCTCAACCGGCTCATGGACACGTGGGCCGAGCAGACCAGGGGAAAGCGGACGGCCGGCCACGCGGTGGTCGCCACCGACCGCGCCAACGCCAAGCACGTCGTGGAGATCGTGGAGTTCCCCTCCTACGAGGAGGCCATGCGGAACTCCAGCCTGCCCGAGACCGACCGGATCTTCCGGGAGATGGTGGCACTCTGCGACGAGCCGCCGACCTTCACGGACCTGGACGTGGTCCGCGACGCCCGGTTCAACAAGGTCACCGCGACCCGGGTCTTCGACGAGATCGCCAGGGGCAACCTCGGCGTGATCGACGAGTGCATGGCCACCGACTACCGCGACCACGACTACGGCAGCGAGGGCGACGCGGTCGGCATACCGGCGTTCAAGGAACGCTGCGGCAGCTACGTCGACGCCTTCGACTTCACCTTCTCGATCGAGAGCCAGATCGCCGACGAGGACGAGGTCGCCACCCGGTGGACCTGGAACGCCACCCAGAAGGCCGACTTCATGGGCGTGCCGTCCACCGGCAAGTCGGTGGTCGGGCGCGGGACGACGACGTTCCGCTTCAAGGACGGCATGATCCAGGAGGGCTGGTGGCAGTGGGACGTCATGGGCCTGATGAAGCAGCTGGGCATGATGCCGGGCTGATTTCACGGCGCTGGTCGTCCCGGGTGGTGCTCGTGTCCCGGTGGCTCCGCCCCGGACTGCGCTAGTCGTCCCTGTGGCTCCGCCCCAGACTGCGCTAGTCGTCCCTGTGGCTCCGCCCCAGACTGCGCTAGTCGTCCCTGTGGCTCCGCCCCAGGAAGAGCGCGAACACCGGCGGCTGCAGCGAGAGCAGTTCCAGCCGGCCGCCGTCCGCCTCCGCGAGGTCGCGGGCGACGGCCAGGCCGATGCCGGTCGAGTTGCGGCCGCTGACCGCCCGTTCGAAGACCCGGTTGCCCAGCTCCGGAGGCACCCCTGCACCCTGGTCCTGCACCTCGACCACGACCGACGTCCCGGACGGCCGCACCCGTAGCGTGATCGTCCCGGCGCCGTGCATCAGCGAGTTCTCGATCAGGGTGGCCAGCACCTGCGCCACCGTGCCCGGGGTGCCGACCGCGGTGACCTCGTGCAGGCCCTCGACCTGGAGCACCCGGCCGGTGCCGCGCAGCGACGGCCCCCACTCCTCCACCTGCTGCTTGACGACCTCGTCCAGGTCGAAGGCGACGGCGGTGGGGCTGCGCGGGTCGCGCTGGGTGGTGAGCAGCCGCTGGACCACGTCGGTGAGCCGTTCGACCTGCTGGAGGGCGATGGTCGCCTCCTCCTTGACGGTCTCCGGCTCCTCGGCGAGCGCGGTGATCTCCTCCAGCCGCATGGACAGCGCGGTGAGCGGCGTGCGCAGCTGGTGCGAGGCGTCGGCGGCGAGCCGGCGCTCGGCGGTGAGCATCCGGGCGATCCGTTCGGCGCTGACGTCCAGCACCTCGGCGACCCGGTCGAGCTCGGGCACCCCGTACCGGCGGTCGCGCGGGCGGGGGTCGCCGGAGCCGAGGCGTTCGGCGGTCTCGGCGAGGTCGGTGAGCGGGCGGGCGAGCCGCTTGGCCTGCCAGACGGCGAGGGCGACGGCGGCCTGCACGGCGAGCAGGGCGACCACCCCGAGCAGCAGCAGCATGTTGGCGATGTCGTGGTCGACCGCCTCCCGGGACTGCTCGACGGTGACGGTCTCGCCGCTGGCGCCCTGTTCGACGGCCTTGAGCAGGTGGTTCCCGGCCGGACGCTCGCCGCTGGAGACGGGCTCCTTGCCGGGGATGTCCACCTCGACGTACTGGCCGTCGGTGACCTGGTTGGCGAACTTGTCGCCGGTGACCGGCTCGCCCGCGGCGAGCCGGTTCTCCACCAGGGCCAGCACCCGGACGGCCGCGGCGTCCACCCGGTCCTGGGCCGCGTTGACGATGGTGCGCTTCTCGACCAGGGCGAGTGGGACGCAGAACACCGTCACCACCACCAGGACGACGCCCAGCAGCGAGTTGATCATCCGGCGTTTCACGCTGCCGCTCCCCGTGGTGTCGCTGTCTGCTCTTGCGCGCTAATTCTTCTCGAAGCGGAAGCCCACCCCGCGCACGGTGGCGATGTAGCGGGGGTTGGCCGCGTCGTCGCCGAGCTTCTTGCGCAGCCAGGAGATGTGCATGTCCAGCGTCTTGGTCGAGGTCCACCAGGTGGTGTCCCAGACCTGGCGCATGATCTCCTCGCGGGTGACCACCCGGCCGGCGTCCCGGACCAGCACCCGCAGCAGTTCGAACTCCTTGGCGGAGAGGGTGAGCTCCTCCTCGCCGAGCCAGGCCCGGTGCGACTCGATGTCGATCTTCACGCCGTGCGCGCCGGTGGTGAGCTGGTCGACGTTGCCGCGGCGCAGCAGGGCGCGGACGCGGGCGAGCAGCTCGGCGAGGCGGAAGGGCTTGGTGACGTAGTCGTCGGCCCCGGCATCCAGGCCGACCACGGTGTCGACCTCGTCGGCCCGGGCGGTGAGCACCAGGACGGGGCAGCTCTTGCCGTCGGCGCGCAGCCGGCGGCAGACCTCCAGGCCGTCCATCTCCGGCAGGCCGAGGTCGAGGACGACGAGGTCGACCTCCTCGGTGAGTCCGGCGGCCAGTGCGGTCGGACCGTCCTCGCGGACGAGCACCTCATAGCCCTCGCGTCGCAGGGCCCGGGCGAGCGGTTCGGAGATCGCCGGATCGTCCTCGGCGAGCAGCACACAGGTCATGTGGTGATGGTAGTCCGCCGGGGTATGCGGGTTGTCGCTGTGAGGTAGTTCACAGAGCGTGATCGTTATACGGAGGGCGATCACCGCTCAACGGACGCTGCCCGACCGGCCGTTCGGCGAAGATTCTGCACTTCGATCTTGAAACCGAAGGAATTTCGGCGCCCCCGCCATGGATAGCCCAAGTTAACCTGTCGCAGGCTTGACCATCTCCATACCCAATTGGCGGCTTTTGTCAGCCGATGCCGCCAAATATCGCCACGTACAGTGGTTCCGTCCACGTCCGCCGCCACCCCCCTTGGCGGACGCTTCAGGCAAGGAACCACTACTCATGGCGTCTACGACCCTGGACGCCGGCCTCAAGCCGGCCTCTCCCAGCGGCAAGACCTTCCTCGGGCACCCCCGCGGCCTCGCCACTCTCTTCATGAGCGAGATGTGGGAGCGCTTCAGCTACTACGGCATGCGCGCGCTGCTGGTGCTCTACATGACGGCCTCCGTCGCGGAGGGCGGCCTCGGCATGAAGGCGGCCGTCGCCGCCGCCGTCTACAGCGTGTACACCGCCATGGTCTACCTGCTCGCCCTGCCGGGCGGCTGGATCGCGGACCGCTTCCTCGGTGCCCGCAAGACCGTCGCTCTCGGTGGCGCGATCATCATGATCGGCCACTTCCTGCTGGCGATCCCGGCCGGCGTGTCGTTCTTCGTCGGCCTCGCATTCATCGCGGTCGGCTCGGGTCTGCTCAAGGCCAACATCTCCACGATGGTCGGTCACCTGTACGACGGCCCGAACGACCCGCGCCGCGACGGCGGCTTCACGATCTTCTACATGGGCATCAACCTCGGTGCCTTCGCCGCCCCGCTGGTCATCGGCACCGTCGGCCAGAGCGTCAACTGGCACCTGGGCTTCGCGCTCGCCGGCATCGGCATGGCGCTCGGCCTCGGCCAGTTCCTGCTCGGCAGCCGCCACCTCAGCGCCAAGAGCGACGTGGTGACCTCGCCGATCTCGGCGTCCGAGAAGAGCGCGATCTTCAAGAAGGCCGGCCTCTGGCTGGCCGCGGCCACGGTCTTCTACGCGGTCGTCGCGCTGACCGGCCACTTCACCATCAACTGGGCGATCTGGCCGCTGTCGATCGCGGGCATCGCGATCCCGGTCTTCGTCTTCGCCAAGGTGAAGCGCGACAAGGACCTCGACGCGACCGAGCAGTCCCGGATGAGCGGTTACATCTGGTTCTTCGTCGCCGCCGCCGTGTTCTGGATGATCTACGACCAGTCCGGCTCGACGCTGAGCATCTTCGCGGACGAGAACACCGCGTCGACGCTGTTCGGCATCGACTTCCCGTCGACCTGGTTCCAGTCGCTGAACCCGCTGTACATCATGGCGCTGGCCCCGGTCTTCGCCTGGATGTGGGTGGCCCTGTCCCGCAAGGCCAAGAACCCCAGCACCACCATGAAGTTCGCCTTCGGTCTGCTGATGATCGGCGCCTCCTTCCTGGTCATGATGCTGGCGATGGGCGCCGCCTCCGGCGGCACCAAGGTCACCCCGCTCTGGCTGGCCATGGTCTACCTGATCCAGACCGTCGGCGAGCTGACCCTCTCCCCGGTCGGCCTCTCCGTCACCACCAAGCTGGCGCCCACCAAGTACGCCAGCCAGATGATGGGTGTCTGGTTCCTCGCCGTCACCGCGGGCGACTGCGTCGCGGCCATCTTCCAGCTGGTCCTCGGCGACGACGTGGTCGGCTCCACCGGGTACTTCGCCTTCCAGGGTGCGATGGCGATCGTCGCCGGCGTGGCCCTCGGGCTGTACCGCAAGAAGGTCGTGCGACTGATGGGCGACGTGCACTGACGCACTGACGCCGCCGGCCTGGCACAGGCTCCGGGGCCGCCGTGGATTCCTGAGATCCACGGCGGCCCCGGCCGCGTTTCCGGCCCCGGCCGGCCCGCGGTCGGGGCGCGCGGTGCCCCGGGCGGGCGGAAATACCCGGCGGGGCCGCGCCGGGCCGTGCGAGGGTGACGGGATGCCGACCGACACCCTCCCCCGCCAGCTCTCCCGCACCCGGCGCTTCACCCTGGGCGCCCCCGCCCGGCCCGCCGTCTCCGCCGACGGCGCCACCGTGCTGTTCCTGCGCAGCCGGGCCGGCGACGACCCGCTGTCCTGCCTCTGGGCGCTCGACACCGCCACCGGCGCGGAGCGGCTGCTCGTCGATCCGGCGGCGCTCGGCGGCCCGGGCGGCGAACTCCCCGAGGCCGAGCGCGTCCGCCGCGAGCGGGCCCGGGTCCTCACCACCGGCATCACCGCGTTCACCACCGACGCCACCGGCCGGCTCGCCGCCTTCGCGCTCGACGGCGCGCTCTGGCTCGCCGACACCACTGACGACACCACCGACGACACCACCGACGGCAGCGTCCGGCGCGTCCCCACCGCCACCGCGGTGTACGACCCGCGCCTCGACCCGGCCGGCCGCCGGATCGCCTACGTCGGCGACGGCGCCCTGCGCGTGGTCGGCACCGACGGCGCCGACGACCGGGCGCTCGCCGCACCCGAGCACGACGAGGTGACGTACGGGGTCGCCGACCACGTCGCCGCCGAGTCGATGTACCGCACCCGCGGTCACTGGTGGTCCCCGGACGGCACCGGGCTGCTCGTCGCCCGGGTCGACAACCGCCCGCTCGCCCGGCTGCACCTCGCCGACCCGGCCAACCCGCAGCAGCGGCCGCGGGTGATCCGCTACCCGCTGGCCGGCACCGCCAACGCCGACGTCTCGCTCCGGCTGCTCGGGCTCGACGGCACCACCACCGAGGTCCGCTGGGACCGGGCCGGGTACGAATACCTGGCCGCCGCCGGGTGGGACGCCCACGGCCCGTACGCCGCCGTGCAGACCCGCGACCAGCGGACCGTCCTGGTCCTGGCCGTCGACCCGGCCGACGGCGGCACCCGCACGCTCGCCGAGCAGCACGACGAGCACTGGGTCGAGCTGGTCCCCGGCCTGCCGGTCCGGACCGCGGGCGGGGCGCTGGCCGGCTCCGCCGACGACGGCGACACCCGCCGCCTCACGATCGACGGCCGGCCCGTCACCCCGGCCGGGCTGCAGCTGCGCGAGGTGCTCGGCACGGACGGCGAACAGGTGCTGTTCACCGCCACCGAGGAGCCCGTCGAGACGCACCTCTGGTCGTACGGCCCGGCCACCGGCCTGCGGCGGCTCAGCGACGGGCCCGGCCTGCACACCGGCGTCCGGCGCGGCGGCACGCTCCTCCTCACCACCCGCGAGCCGGGTGCCCCGGCCGGCCGGACCACCGTCCGGCGGGACGGCGGGCCGGCGCACCCGGTCACCTCGTACGCGCAGGTGCCGGTCCTCACCGCCCGGCCCGAACTGCTCCGCCTCGGCCCGCGCGAGCTGCGCGCCGCGCTCTTCCTGCCCGCCGGCCACCGCCCGGAGGACGGCCCGCTGCCCGTCCTCGTCGACCCGTACGGCGGCCCCGCGATGCAGAAGGTCACCACCGGCGGCGCCTGGTCGGACCTGGTCTCGCAGTGGTTCGCCGACCAGGGCTTCGCCGTCCTGGCCGTCGACGGCCGCGGCACCCCCGGGCGCGGCCCCCGCTGGGACAAGTCGGTGTCCGGGGACAAGGCCGGACCGGCCCTGGACGACCAGGTCGAGGGCCTGCACGAGGCCGCCCGGCTGCGGCCCGGGCTGCTCGACCTCGGCCGGGTCGCCATCCGCGGCTGGTCCTACGGCGGCTACCTCGCCGCGCTCGCCGTCCTGCGGCGGCCGGACGTCTTCCACGCCGCCGTCGCCGGCGCCGCCCCCACCGACCAGCGGCTCTACGACACCCACTGGCAGGAGCGCTTCCTCGGCCACCCCGACGAGCACCCCGAGCGCTACGACGCCTGCTCGCTGACCGGTGACGCGCCCGGGCTGCGCCGCCCGCTGCTGCTGGTGCACGGCCTCGCCGACGACAACGTGCTCCCCGTCCACGCCCTGCGGCTGTCCGCCGCCCTGCTCGCCGCCGGGCGCCCGCACGAGGTCCTGCCGCTCAGCGGCACCACCCACACCCCCGCGGACGAGGTGGTGGCGGAGAACCTGCACCACCACCAGCTCGACTTCCTCCGGCGGTCGCTGGCCCTGCGGTAGGACCGGTCGCGCCCGGAAAGCCGGCGTCCCCCGCACCCGGGCCGGGTGCGGGGGACGAGGGGCCGGTCAGACCTCGCGGACCCCGGCGCGCCAGACCGCCGCCGTCAGCGGCACGCCCGGCCGGTAGGCGAGGTGGACGTGCGCCGGGGCGTCCAGCAGCTGCAGGTCCGCCCGGGCACCGACGGTGACCACCCCGACGTCCGTCCGCCGCAGCGCGTGCGCGCCGCCCGCGGTGGCCGCCCAGACCGCCTCGTCCGGCGTCATCCCCATCTCCCGCACCGCGACCGCGATGCAGAACGCCATCGAGCTGGTGAAGCTGGACCCGGGGTTGCAGTCGGTGGACAGCGCGACCACGGCGCCCGCGTCGAGCAGCCGGCGCGCGTCCGGGTAGGCGGCGCGGGTGGAGAACTCCGCGCCCGGCAGCAGCGTCGCCACCGTCGCCGAGCCGGCCAGCGCGGCCACGTCCTCGTCCGTCAGGTGGGTGCAGTGGTCGGCGGAGGCCGCGCCGAGCTCGACGGCGAGCTGCACACCCGGCCCGTAGGAGAGCTGGTTGGCGTGCACCCGGGGGGTGAGGCCGCGCTCGATCCCGGCGGTCAGGATCGCCCGCGCCTGGTCCCCGTCGAAGGCGCCGTTCTCGCAGAACACGTCGACCCAGCGGGCGTACGGCGCGCAGGCGTCCAGCATGTCGCCGGTGACCAGGCCGACGTAGCCGGCCGGGTCGTCGGCGTACTCGGGGGCGACCACGTGGGCGCCGAGGTAGGTGGTCTCGGGGGTGTACGAGGAGGCGATGCGCAGCGCCCGGGCCTCGTCGACGACGGTCAGGCCGTAGCCGGACTTGCACTCGATCGAGGTGGTGCCCTGGCGCAGCGCCTCGCGGACGAAGCGGGCCAGGTTGGCGTCCAGCTCGGCGTCGCTCGCGGCCCGGGTGGCGGCCACCGTGGTCCGGATGCCGCCGGCGGTGTACGACTGGCCGGACATCCGGGCGTTGAACTCGGCGGTGCGGTCGCCCGCGAACACCAGGTGGGCGTGCGAGTCGACGTAGCCGGGCAGCAGCGTCCGGCCGGCCGCGTCGAACCGCTCGTCGGCGGCGGGCGCCTCGGCGGCCGGGCCGACCCAGGCGATCGTGCCGCCGTCCACCACCACGGCCGCGTCGGTGAGCAGGCCGAGCGGCCCGGTCCCCTGCGCGGGGTCGTTGGTGACCAGGCTGCCGATGCCGGTGATCAGGGTGCTCGGCATGCCCTCGCTCCGCGCGGTGCTCGGGCTGGGGCTCGGGCTCGGGGTGCTGGGGGTGCTCACGTCAGGCCTTTCGGGAGTGGGCGTCTCTTACGGATCTTGCCGGATCAGCGTGCGGCGTTGGGGTGCGTGGATCGCAAGGCGGAGGAGGGAGTCCATGCGGAGCATCGGCGACCGACGACAACGCAGCGAGGCGAGTGCCCCGGCGTCGCGCGCCCGGCAAGATCCGTAAGAGACGCCCCAACCCGGGGCGGGGCGCGGGATCAGCCCCGCCCCGGGAGACAACGGGATCTCGGCTCCGGCTCAGCGGCTCGTCAGCAGCTCAGCGCGGCGATCGAGGCGCGCAGCGCGCCCGGGACGTCCGGCACCAGTTGGTGCACGCCGTCCCTGACCACGTGCCGGCCGCCGACCACCAGGTGCCGCACGTCGGCGGCGGAGGCCGCGAAGACCGCGATCTCGGCGCCGAGCCGGAACGGCGGGCCGGCGGTGCGGACCGAGTCCAGGGCGATCACCGTGAAGTCGGCCAGCGACCCGGCCTCGATCCGCCCGGCCTCCGGCCAGCCGAGCGAGGCGTGCCCGTCCTCGGTGCTTGCCCGGAGCAGCGCGTTGGCCGTCCAGTGGCCGCGGGTGCGGGTGCGCAGCCGCTCGTCCAGCTCCAGCGCGCGGGCCTCCTCGAACGGGTCGATGACGGCGTGGCTGTCGCTGCCGAGGGTGACCGGGCAGCCCGCCGAGGCCAGCTGCCGGGCCGGGCCGATGCCGTCCGCGAGGTCCCGCTCGGTGGTGGGGCACATGCAGATGGTGGTGGAGCTGTCCGTGAGGAGCTTGATGTCCTCCTCGGTGAGGTGGGTGGCGTGCACGGCCGAGGTGCGCGGGCCGAGCGCGCCGTGGTCGGCGAGCAGCCGGGTCGGGGTGACGCCGTGCGCGGTGAGGCAGGCGTCGTTCTCGGCGGTCTGCTCGGAGAGGTGGACGTGCAGCGGCGCCTTGCGCATCGCCGACCAGTGCGCGACGGTGCCGAGCTGCTCGGCGGGCACGGCCCGGACGGAGTGGATCGCGGCGCCGATCCGGGCGTGCTCGCGCGGCTTGAGCGCGTCCAGCCGCTCGGCCCAGGTGTCGGCGTCGCCGTCGCTGAACCGGCGCTGCGGCTTGGTGGGCTCGGCGCCGAAGCCGGAGGACAGGTAGCAGGTGTCCAGCAGCGTGATCCGGATGCCGGCCCGGGCGGCGGCCTCGATCAGCGCCTCGCCCATCGCGTTCGGGTCGTCGTAGCGGACGCCGCCGGGCGCGTGGTGCAGGTAGTGGAACTCCCCCACCGCGGTGATCCCGGCGAGCGCCATCTCGGCGTAGACGGCGGTGGCCAGCGCCAGGTAGCTGTCCGGGTCGAGCGCGCCGGCGAACCGGTACATGGTGTCGCGCCAGGTCCAGAAGGTGCCGGAGCCGACCTGGACGTTGCCGCGCAGCGCCCGGTGGAAGGCGTGCGAGTGGGCGTTGGCCTGGCCGGGCAGCAGCAGCCCCTCCAGCCGGACGGCGCCGGGCGGGCAGGGCCCGCTGTCCGGCGTCACCCTGGTGATCCGGCCGCCGGGCCCGGTGGCGATCAGCACGTCCTGCTCGACCACCGGCCCGTTGACGTGCGGCAGCCACGCGTACTGCGCCCAGTAGGTTACTGACACGCCAGGTCCTCCAGTACGTCGGCGAGGGCGGCCACTCCGGCCAGGCAGTCGGCCGTCTCGGCGTGTTCGGCCGGGGAGTGCGAGACGCCGCTCGGGTTACGTACGAACAGCATGGCGGTCGGGATCGCCGATGCCAGGATTCCGGCGTCGTGTCCCGCACCGGTCGGCAGGACCGGCACCCCGCCGGGGGCCCCGGTCTTGTTGAGCCGCCGTGCGAGCCGGTCGCGCAGCGGGCCGTCGAAGTCCACCACCGGGGTGTAGGACTCGCGGGTCAGCTCGACCCGGACGCCGTCGCGCTCGCCGCGCTCGTACGCGGCGCGCTCGATCTCCTCGACCAGCCCGGTGAGCGTCGCCTCGTCGGCGGCCCGGGAGTCCAGCCAGCCGCGGACCAGGGAGGCGATCGCGTTGGTGCCGTTGGGCTCGACCGCGACCTTGCCGAAGGTGGCCAGGGCGCCCGCCAGCTTCGCCTTCTTCCGCGCGGCGAGCACGGTGTTGGCGTAGGTGAGCATCGGGTCGCGGCGGTCCTCGATCCGGGTGGTGCCGGCGTGGTTGGCCTCGCCGTGGAAGTCGAACCGCCAGCGGCCGTGCGGCCAGATCGCGCTGGCCACGCCGACGGGCTGGTCCTCGGCGAGGTAGCGGCCCTGCTCGACGTGCAGTTCGACGAAGGCGCCGATCCGGGCCAGCCGTTCGTCGTCCGCGCCGATCGCGGCCGGGTCGTAGCCGGCCCGCTCCATCGCGTCGGGCAGCCGGACGCCGTCGGCGTCGCGCAGCTCGTACGCGGCCTCCTTGCCGAGCACGCCGGCGGTGAGGCGGGAGCCGATGCAGGCGACGCCGAACCGGGCGCCCTCCTCGTCGCCGAAGTTGACGATCGCCAGCGGCTTGGTGAACGCGGCGCCGCGGGCGCGCAGTTCGTCCAGGGCGGCGAAGGAGGAGACCACGCCGAGCGGGCCGTCGTAGGCGCCGCCGTCCGGGACGGAGTCCAGGTGCGAGCCGGTGACGACGGCGCCCTCGCCCTGCGGGTCGCCCAGCCAGGCCCACTGGTTGCCGTTGCGGTCCAGCTCGTAGGCGAGGCCGCGGTTGCGGGCCTGCTCCTCGAACCAGGACCGGCACTCGGCGTCGGCGGAGTTCCAGGCGAAGCGGCGGTAGCCGCCGGAGGAGGCGGAGCGGCCCACGGGGAGCAGCTCCGCCCACATCGCTTCGAAGGAGGTCACAGCTCACCCATGGGGACGCGCACACCGCGCTCCGCGGCGACCTCGTCGGCCCGGTCGTAGCCGGCGTCGACGTGGCGGATGACGCCCATGCCCGGGTCGTTGGTGAGCACCCGGCGGATCTTCTCGCCGGCCAGCGCGGTGCCGTCGGCCACCGTGACCTGCCCGGCGTGGATCGAGCGGCCGATGCCGACGCCGCCGCCGTGGTGGATGGAGACCCAGGAGGCGCCGGAGGCGACGTTGACCATGGCGTTGAGCAGCGGCCAGTCGGCGATCGCGTCGGAGCCGTCCAGCATCGCCTCGGTCTCCCGGTACGGGGAGGCGACCGAGCCGCAGTCCAGGTGGTCACGGCCGATGACGATCGGCGCGGACAGCTCGCCGGAGGCGACCATGTCGTTGAACCGCTCGCCGGCCTTGTCGCGCTCGCCGTAGCCGAGCCAGCAGATGCGCGCGGGCAGGCCCTGGAAGTGCACCTTCTCCTGGGCCATCTTGATCCAGCGGTGCAGCGACTCGTTCTCCGGGAAGAGGTCGAGCACGGCCTTGTCGGTCTTGTGGATGTCCTGCGGGTCGCCGGACAGGGCCGCCCAGCGGAACGGGCCCTTGCCCTCGCAGAACAGCGGGCGGATGTAGGCGGGGACGAAGCCGGGGAAGGCGAAGGCGCGGTCGTAGCCGGCCAGCTGGGCCTCGCCGCGGATCGAGTTGCCGTAGTCGAACACCTCGGCGCCGCCGTCCTGGAAGCCGACCATGGCCTCGACGTGCTTGGCCATGGACTCACGGGAGCGCTGGGTGAACTCGGCGGGCTTCTCGGCCGCGTACGTCGCCATGTCGTCGAAGGAGACGCCGATCGGCAGGTAGCTCAGCGGGTCGTGGGCGCTGGTCTGGTCGGTGACGATGTCGATCGGCGCGTCCATCGCGAGCAGCTGCGGGAACAGCTCGGCGGCGTTGCCCAGCAGGCCGATGGAGAGCGGCTGCTTCTTGTCGCGGGCGGCGGTGGCCAGCTCCAGGGCGTGCGCGAGGTTCTTGGCCTCGACGTCCAGGTAGCGGTGCTCGATCCGGCGGGAGATCCGGGACGGGTCGCAGTCGATGCAGATCGCCACGCCGCCGTTCATGGTGACGGCCAGCGGCTGGGCGCCGCCCATGCCGCCGAGGCCGGCGGTGAGGGTGATCGTCCCCTCCAGCGTGCCGTTGAACCGCTTGTTGGCGACGGCCGCGAAGGTCTCGTAGGTGCCCTGGAGGATGCCCTGGGTGCCGATGTAGATCCACGACCCGGCGGTCATCTGGCCGTACATGGTGAGCCCGAGGCTCTCCAGCCGGCGGAACTCCTCCCAGTTGGCCCAGTCGCCGACCAGGTTGGAGTTGGCGATCAGGACGCGCGGCGCCCACTCGTGGGTCTGCATGACGCCGACCGGGCGGCCGGACTGGACCAGCATGGTCTCGTCCTGCTTCAGCCCCTGCAGCGTCTTGACCATGGCGTCGAAGGAGCGCCAGTCGCGGGCCGCCTTGCCGGTGCCGCCGTAGACGACCAGCTTCGACGGGTGTTCGGCCACCTCGGGGTCGAGGTTGTTCATCAGCATCCGCAGGGCGGCCTCCTGCTGCCACCCCTGCGCCGTCAGCCCCGTCCCGCGCGCCGCTCGCACCTCACGCGGTCCGCTCGTCTGCTGCACCATGTCCTGGCCTCCCTGCGGATGATTTCATTCAGGCTTGGTTCGACTGAATATATCCAAACATTCAGTCCTCGACCAGACCTCAATCCATCCGATCAGCAGCGGGGCGCGACGGCACCCCGGCGCGCCGCAACAGCACGGCCACCGGGGCGCGGGTGTCCCCCGGACAGGCCTCAGGCGGCTGCGTCACCGTCCCAGTCGATGCCGATCTCGGCGAGCCAGCGGCGGTCCGCCTCGTCCGGGGCGGCGGGCGCGGGAGGGCGGGGCGGCCGGGGGATCTCCTGGACGGGGCCGAGGCCGTACTTCTCGGCGGCGGCGCCCGCGCGGGCGTCGGGCTCGATGACGCCGACGTGGACGGCGCTCTCGTCACCCGGATCGAGGACGGTGAGTTCGGGATCGGGCAGACGGCGCAGGGTGACGCGGCGTCCGCAGGTCGGGCAGGTCCACTCGTCGGCGCCGGAGGCGAGCCGGGCGACGAACTTCATCTCGTGGATCACGCGCATGGCGGCACCCCCTACCCCTAGGGATGCCCCGGTTTGTGACGACTACTCCAGGCCAGGGCCTGCGCTTTTCCGGCCACGCCCGCCCCGGCTCCGGCCGCGGCTACTCCAGGAACAGCCCGCGGGCCGCCGCGGACTGCTCGATCGCCTCCAACCGGGCCTCCGCGCCCGGGAGTTCGTCACACATGGTCTGCAGCAGCACCCGGCCGAGCATCATCGGCGCGCAGGCGGTGTCGAAGACCAGGCCGGTGCCGACGGCGGCCGGCAGCATCAGGTCGGAGAGCTTGGCGACCGGCGCGAAGGCGCTGTCGGCGACGGTGAGGACGGTCAACCCGCAGTCCCGGGCCACCGCCAGAGCGTCCATCAGCTCGCGCGGGTACCGCGGCAGCGCGAAGCAGAGCAGGGCGCTGGCGCCGGCCGCGCTGGCCTGTTCCAGCCGGTCGGCGAGCATGCTGCCGCCCTCGTCGAGCAGCCGGATGTCCGGGTGCACCTTGGCGGCGAAGTACGCGAAGCCGCGCGCCTGCGCGGAGGCGGCCCGCAGGCCGAGGACGGGCAGCGGGCGGGAGGCGGCGAGGAGGCGGGCCGCGCGGGTGATCGGCTCGGGGTCGGCGAGGAGGTCGGCGAGGTGGCGCAGGTGCTCGATCTCGGCGAGGACGGCCTGCTGGTGCTCGTTGCGGACGACGTCGGCCGGGGTCTCCGGGGCGGCCGCCTCGCCCACGCCCAGTTCGCGCAGCTGCTTGCGCAGCGCCGGGTAGCCGTCGTAGCCGAGCGCCACCGCGAAGCGGGTGACGGAGGGCTGGCTGACCCCGGCCAGTTCGGCGACCTCGACACTGGACAGGAACGGCGCCTCGCCGGCGTGCCGGACCAGGGAGTGGGCGATCCGGCGCTGGGTGGGGGTGAGCCGGTGGCCCTCGAAGAGCTGGAGCAGCCGGGCGGAGGGGCCGACGGTGCCGTTCTCGTCGGTGGCGGTCATCAGCGGTACCTCCGGGTGCGAGCTGTTCGGACGACGACTGTGCAGCAGCGGACGGCGGCTGGCAAAGACGTCTCGCACGCCGGGACACCCGGCGAGACGCCCCGGCCGGCGGGGCGTCCGGCCGGATGCGTCTCAGGGTGACCCTGATTTCCCCCTGAGGCCGCCCCGATTACCGTGCGAAGCGATGGACCGGCAGGGTAGCGCGGGCCCAGGCTGGACACCATGGACACTCGCCAGGACGAACTGCGGCGCGACCTCGACGCCGCCCTGCAGGCCCGCAAGGAACTGGGCAAGGAGTACGAGCCGGAGCTCGTCGACTCCTTCCTGCGGCGCCTCGACGCCCGGCTGGACGCCCGGCTGGACGCGCGGGTCGAGCGCCGGGTGGCCGAACAGCTGGACGACTACGCGCCCGCGCGCCGCCACCGCCCGCGCCGGTTCGGCCGCTCAGGCTCCCGGCTGGCGATGGTCTCGCTCGTCCTCGGCATCCCGCTCACCGCCATCGCCACCGACGGCGGGACCAACGGCTTCACCGGCTTCATGGGCCTGGTGGTCTGCTGGACCGGCATCGTCGGCGTCAACGTCGCCGCCGCGTACGGCGACCGGCGCCAGGAGCGCCGGCCGGACCCGGCGCGGGGCGAGTGGGACTGATCC
>NZ_JBEYVJ010000123.1:0-20412 GCF_040643935.1 Kitasatospora sp. NPDC047058
GCGGCCGCGGCCGGGCAGCGTCTCGGCGAGCAGGCGGACCAGCGAGCCGAGCCGCCCGCGCTCGGGGAACACCGCCGGGAGGCCGAGTTCGGCGAACGGCCGCGCGCACAGCGTGCCGACACAGACCGGCAGGACGTCGGCGCGCAGCGCGTCCAGCAGCGGTTCGCGCAGCCCCTCGGCGGTGGCGGTCTCGATGAAGGCGGTGACCGCCGGGGCGCTGGTGAAGGTGAGGGCGTGGACCTGGCGCCGGACGGTCTGCTCGACCAGCCGCCGCACCGGCGCCGGGTCGTCCGGCGCCTCCCAGCGGTAGACCGGGACGGAGATCACCTCGGCGCCGCGCTCGCGCAGCGCCGCCGCGAAGGAGTCCAGCCGAATGCCGTGCTCCTGGACGGCGATCCGGCGGCCGGCCAGCGGGCGGGCGAGCAGCCAGGTGAGCAGTTCGTCGGTGGCCTCCGAGCCGGGGGAGAAGCGTTCGCCGAGGCCGCTGGCGCGCACCGCGCCGGTGGCCTTGGGGCCGCGGCTGAGCACCACCGCCTCCCGGCAGGCGTCGGCGAGGGCGGCACCCCGGCCCCAGCCCTCGGCGGCGCTCATCCAGCCGCGCCAGCCGACGCCGGTGGTGGCGACGACGTAGTCCAGCGGCGCGGCCAGACAGCGTTCGGTGGCCTGGCGCAGCGCCAGGTCGTCGGCGAGCGGGGTGATCCGCAGCACGGGGGCCTCGACCACCTGGGCACCGCGCCGGGCGAGCAGGGCGACCAGCTCGTCGCGGCGGCGCGCGGCGGTGACGCCGATGGTGAATCCGGTGAGCGGTCCCGGTTGTGCACTGGGACGCGGGGCGGCAGTTGTGGGGGAGGGTGCCATGGCCGCAAGCGTGCGACGGCCGCGTTACGCCCGGATTGCCCGCCCGTCACCTGCGGGTTAGCGAAACCTGCCGCCCTGTTACGGCTGATGTCCTGCGGCGCACCCCGCTCCCGCGGCGGCGTGAGCGACGCGTACCCGGCCCGCAACACGGGGGACCCGGTGGCGAAACGATCTCCGGCGAGATTCTTCGGCATGACGACGACCACCGACACCCACTGCCCGTACTGCTCGCTGCAGTGCGGCATGCGGCTGCGCACCGGGGCCGGGCCGGAAGCGGCCGGTGCGGAGGGCGTGCCCGCCGAGGTGCTGGAGCGGCCCGACTTCCCGGTGAACCGGGGTGCGCTCTGCGGCAAGGGGCGGTCGGCGCCGGCCCTGCTGGCGCGGGACCTGCGGCTGACCGGTCCGCTGCTGCGCGACCGGCCGGGCGGGTCGCTGCGGTCGGCGGGCTGGGCGGAGGCGCTGGACCGGGTGGCCGAGGGCCTGGCCGGGGTCCGCGAGCGGCACGGCGCGGATGCGGTCGGCGTGTTCGGCGGCGGCGGGCTGACCAACGAGAAGGCCTACCAGCTGGGCAAGTTCGCCCGGGTGGTGCTGCGCACCGCCAACATCGACTACAACGGCCGGTTCTGCATGTCCTCGGCCGCCGCCGCGCACCGCAGGGCGTTCGGCCTGGACCGCGGGCTGCCGTTCCCGCTCGCGGACATCCCGCACACCGGCTGCCTGATCCTGGTCGGCGGCAACCCGGCCGAGACGATGCCGCCCGCGCTCCGCTACTTCCGCGAACTCCGGGAGAACGGCGGCACGTTGATCGTCGTCGACCCGCGCCGCACCCGGACCGCGGCCGAGGCCGACCTGCACCTGCAGCCCCGGCCCGGCGGGGACCTCGCGCTGGCGCTCGGCCTGCTCCACCTGGTGATCGCCGACGGCCGGGTGGACGAGGAGTTCGTCGCCGCCCGCACCACCGGCTTCGACCGGGCCCGGGCCGCCGCGATGGCGCACTGGCCGGACCGGGTGGAGCGGATCACCGGCGTGCCCGTCGCGCAACTGCGCGCCGCGGCCGAGCTGTTCGGCCGCGCGGAGACCGGCATGGTGCTGACCGCGCGCGGCCCGGAGCAGCAGAGCAAGGGGACGGACACCGTCGGCGCCTGGATCGACCTCTGTCTGGCCACCGGCAAGGCCGGCCGCCCCTACTCGGGCTACGGTTGCCTGACCGGCCAGGGCAACGGCCAGGGCGGGCGTGAACACGGCCAGAAGGCGGACCAGCTCCCCGGCTACCGCTCGATCGAGGACCCGGCGGCCCGGGCGCACGTGGCCGGCGTCTGGGGCGTCGACCCGGACACGCTGCCCGGCGCGGGCCGCTCGGCGTACGAGCTGCTGGACGGGCTCGGGCGGCCCGGCGGCGCGAAGGCGCTGCTGCTGATGGGGTCCAACCCGGTGGTGTCCGCGCCGAACGCCGCCCACGTCACGGCCCGGCTGCGCGGGCTGGACCTGCTGGTCGTCGCCGACCTGGTGCTCTCCGAGACCGCGCGGCTGGCCGACGTCGTCCTCCCGGTCACCCAGTGGGCCGAGGAGGACGGCACCACCACCAACCTGGAGGGCCGGGTGATCCTGCGCCGCAAGGCGCTGGACCCGCCCGAGGGCGTGCGCAGCGAGCTCTGGGTGCTGCGCGAGCTCGCCGCCCGGCTGGGGGTCGAGAAGGGCTTCCCGGCCGAGGCCGAGCCGGTCTTCGACGAGCTGGGGCGCGCCTCGGCCGGCGGGGACGCCGACTACGCGGGCATCAGCTACCGGCGGATCGCGGCGCAGGACGGCGTGTTCTGGCCCTGCCCGGACGACGACCACCCCGGCACGCCGCGGCTCTTCCTGGACCGCTTCGCCACACCCGACGGCCGGGCCCGGTTCGCCGCCGTCACCCACCGCCCGGCGGGCGAGGAGCCGGACCGCGACTACCCGCTGTACCTGACCACCGGCCGGGTGCTCGCCCAGTACCAGAGCGGCGCGCAGACCCGGCGGGTGGCGGAGCTCAACGCCGCCGCGCCCGGGCCGTTCGTCGAGCTGCACCCGCGGCTGGCCGCCCGGCTGGCCGTCGCGGAGGGCGACCTGGTCGCGGTGACCAGCCGGCGCGGCCGCGCGGTGGCACCGGCCCGGGTCACCGACACCATCCGCCCGGACACCGTGTTCATGCCCTTCCACTGGCCGGGCGCCGGACGGGCCAACACCCTGACCAACCCCGCGCTCGACCCGGTGTCCCGGATGCCGGAGTTCAAGCTCTGCGCCGTCCGCGTCGAGCGCGCCGAGGCCCCGGCGGAGGTGGCGTGATGACGACCGCACAGGACCACAGGACCGCGCACGACGGCACGGCCACGGACGACCACACGGCCGCGCACGACGGCAGGACCCCGCACGACGGCCCGAGCGCGCGGGAGCGCAGGATCGCGGTGGTCGGCGGCGGGATGGCCGCGGCCCGGTTCGCCGAGCGCTACGCCGCGCTGGGCGGCACCGGCCGGGTCACCGTCTACGGCGCCGAGGCCCGCGCCCCCTACAACCGGGTGCTGCTCGCGGACGTGCTGACCGGCCGCTACGACGCCGAGGCGATCGCGCTGCCGCTGGGCGGCGCCGAACCGCGGCCCGGCTGCGAGGTGGTGGTGCTCGACGTCGCGGCCCGCACCCTGGGCCTCGCCGACGGCAGCGTGGAACCGTGGGACGACCTGGTGCTCGCCACCGGCTCGAACCCGGTGCTGCCGCCCATCCGGGGCCTGCGCCGCGCCGACGGCGGCGGCCTCACCGAGGGCGTCCACACCCTGCGCACCCTGGACGACTGCGGCCGGCTGGCCGAGGACGCCGTCGGGGCCCGCCGGGCCGTGGTGATCGGCGGCGGGGTGCTCGGGGTGAGCGCCGCCCGGGCGCTGGCCGCGCTCGGCGTGCCGACCGAGATCGTCCACCAGGGACCGTACCTGATTGAGCGTCAGCTCGACGCCCAGGCGGGGGAGGTGCTGCGCCGGAGGCTGCTGGACGCCGGCGTCGAGACCTACCCGGGCAACCGGGCCCGCGCCCTGCGCGGCGAAGAACGCGTCACCGGCGTCGAGTTGGCCAACGGCTACCTGCTCGACTGCGACCTGGTGGTGCTCGCCTGCGGCACCCGGCCGCGCACGGCGCTCGCCCACGCCGCCGGACTGCCGGTCGCCACCGGGATCCTGGTGGACGACGCACTCGCCACCGCCGCCCCCGGGGTGTACGCGATCGGCGACTGCGCCGAGCACCGGAGCACCGTCCACGGCCTGGCGCTGCCGGCCTGGGACCAGGCCGACGTGCTGGCGCTTCGCCTGTCCGGCGCCGACCCGGACGCCCGCTACACCGGTTCCCGGCCCCCGGCCCGGCTCAGCACCGGCGGCCTGGAGTACGCGGCCTTCGGCGCCGTCGACGAGACCCTCGATCCGGACCTGGACGTGCTGCGGCTCGCCGACGCGACCCGCGGCAGCTACAAGAAGCTCGTCCTGCGCGGCGACCGCCTGGTCGGCGCGATCCTGCTCGGCGACCTGGCCGGCGTCGACGCCCTGGCCGAGGCCTGGCAGCGCGACGACCCGCTCACCGGCCACCCCCTGCACCTGCTCACCCCCTGAGCCCCCGGCTCACCCCCAACTCCCCACCCCCGCACGACCCGAGGAGCATCGCGATGACAACCCACACGCCCGACCGACCACAGGACCTCGTCCTCGTCGGCCACGGCATGGTCGGCCAGCGCTTCCTGGAGGCCTTCGCCGAGCAGCCCGGCGCCGGGAACTGGCGGGTCACCGTGCTGGCCGAGGAGCCCCGCCCCGCGTACGACCGCGTCCACCTGAGCTCGCTGTTCGACGGGAAGACCGCCGAGGACCTCTCGCTCTGCCCGCCCGGCTTCCTCGCCGAGCACGGCATCGACCTGCGCCTCGGCGACCCGGTCACCGCCGTGGACCGCGCCGCCCGCACCGTCACCACCCGCAGCGGGCAGCGGTTCCGGTACGACGCCCTGGTGCTGGCCACCGGCTCGGTGCCGTTCGTGCCGCCCGTCCCCGGCAAGGACGCGGCCGGCTGCCACGTCTACCGCACCATCGAGGACCTCGACGCGATCCGCGCCGACGCCGAACGCTCCGGGACCGGTGTGGTGGTCGGCGGCGGCCTGCTCGGCCTGGAGGCCGCCGGCGCCCTGAAGGCGATGGGCTTGGCCACCCACGTGGTCGAGTTCGCGCCCCGGCTGATGGCCGTCCAGGTCGACGACGGTGGCGGCGAGCTGCTCCGCCGCAAGATCGAGGACCTCGGCGTCACCGTCCACACCAGCGCCGGCGCCAGCGGCGTCGAGACCGCCGAGGACGGCCGGGTCCGCGCGCTGGCCCTCTCCGACGGCCGCGAACTCGCCGCCGACCTGGTGGTGTTCTCGGCCGGCGTCCGCCCCCGCGACCAGCTGGCCCGCGACTGCGACCTGCCGGTCGGCCCGCGCGGCGGCATCGTGGTCGACGAGCACTGCCGCACCGCCGACCCCGCCGTGCTGGCCGTCGGCGAGTGCGCGCAGACCGTGGACGGCCGGGTCTACGGCCTGGTGGCGCCCGGCTACCAGATGGCCGAGACGGCCGCCCGCACCCTGGCCGGCACCCCCGGCACCGGCTTCACCGGCGCCGACACCTCCACCAAGCTCAAGCTGCTCGGCGTCGACGTGGCCAGCTTCGGCGACCCGCACGGCACCGCCGAGGGCTCCCTCGACGTGCTGTACAGCGACAGCCGGCTCGGCGTCTACCGCAAGCTGGTGATCGGCGCCGACGGCGCACTGCTCGGCGGCGTCCTGGTCGGCGACACCGAGGCCTACGGCACCCTGCGGCCGCTCTCGATGGCCGGCAAGCCGCTCACCACCCCGCCCGAGCAGCTCGTGCTCCCGGCCGGCTTCGCCGCCGCCGGACCGGTCGCACTGCCCGACGACGCGGTGCTCTGCTCCTGCCACAACGTCACCCAGGGCGCCGTCCGGGCCGCCGTCCACGAGGAGGGCTGCGAGTCCGTCGCGGCCGTCAAGAAGTGCACCCGGGCCGGCACCGGCTGCGGCAGCTGCATCAAGCAGCTCACCACCGTCGTCAACGAGGAGCTCGCCGCCACCGGCGTCGAAACCCGGACCGGCCTGTGCGAGCACTTCCGGCAGACCCGCGCCGAGCTGTACGAGATCGTCCGGGTCACCGGCATCGCCGGCTTCTCCGAACTCCTCGACCGGCACGGCAGCGGCGAGGGCTGCGAGGTCTGCAAGCCCACCGTCGCCTCCATCCTGGCCAGCCTCGGCGGCGGCCACATCCTGGACGGCGAACAGGCCGCGCTGCAGGACTCCAACGACCACTTCCTGGCCAACCTCCAGCGCAACGGCTCCTACTCGGTCGTGCCGCGCGTCCCCGGCGGCGAGATCACCCCCGAGGGCCTGATCACCATCGGCGAGATCGCCCGCGACTACGGCCTCTACACCAAGATCACCGGCGGCCAGCGGATCGACCTCTTCGGCGCCAGCGTCGACCAGCTCCCCGGCATCTGGCACCGCCTGGTCGAGGCCGGCTTCGAGTCCGGGCACGCCTACGGCAAGGCGCTGCGCACCGTGAAGTCCTGCGTCGGCGAGACCTGGTGCCGCTACGGCGTGCAGGACTCCGTCGGCCTCGCGATCGAACTCGAACTCCGCTACCGCGGGCTGCGCTCCCCGCACAAGCTCAAGTCCGCGGTCTCCGGCTGCGCCCGCGAGTGCGCCGAGGCGCAGAGCAAGGACTTCGGCATCATCGCCACCTCGGCCGGCTGGAACCTCTACGTCGGCGGCAACGGCGGCATGACGCCCCGGCACGCCGACCTGCTGGCGGCCGACCTGGACCGCGAGACGCTGATCCGCACCATCGACCGCTACCTGATGTTCTACATCCGCACCGCCGACCGCCTGGAGCGCACCTCGGTCTGGCTGGAGCGGCTCGAGGGCGGCCTCGACCACCTGCGTGCGGTGGTCCTGGACGACTCGCTCGGCATCGCCGACGAGCTGGACCAGCTGATGGCCCGGCACATCGACGGCTACCAGGACGAATGGGCCGCCACCCTGGCCGACCCCGACCGGCTGCGCCGCTTCGCGTCCTTCGTCAACGCCCCCGGTACCCCGGACCCGGCCGTCACCTTCGTCCCCGAACGCGGCCAGATCCGCCCCGCCCGCCCCGACGAGGACGGACGGATCCTCATCACCCCCGCCCCGGTCATGGTGGCCGGGCCCCGACTGGAGGTGCTCACCCCATGACCGTGGAGATCCACGACGGCGCCCGCTGGCAGCCCGTCTGCACCCTCGACGACCTGCAGCCCGGACGCGGCGTGGCCGTGCTGCTCGACGACACCCAGGTGGCCGTCTTCCGCGACCGCACCGGCTCCCTGCACGCCGTCGACAACCGCGACCCGTTCAGCGGCGCCCAGGTCCTCTCCCGCGGCCTGATCGGCAGCCGCGGCGACCGGCCCACCCTGGCCTCGCCGATGTACAAGCAGGTCTTCGACCTCACCGACGGCCGCTGCCTGGACGAGGACACCGCCCCCGACGGCAGCCCCGCCGTCCTGCGGCTCTGGCCGGTCCGCGACACCGGGACGGAGGACGCGGCATGACCACCGCCGTCGACGCCCGCTCCGCCGGCGGCAGAGCCGGCACCGCCCCGCTCACCCACTGGGACCCGGAGGACACCGACTTCTGGGAGCGGACCGGCGCCCGGATCGCCCGCCGCAACCTGGTCTACTCCGTCCTCTCCGAGCACATCGGCTTCTCGGTCTGGAGCCTCTGGTCCGTCCTGGTGCTCTTCCTCGGGCCCGAGTACCACATCGACACCGCCGGCAAGTTCACCCTCACCGCGCTGCCCACCGCGCTCGGCGCCCTGCTCCGCCTGCCGTACACCTTCGCCGTCGCCCGGTTCGGCGGCCGGAACTGGACGGTGATCAGCGCCCTGCTGCTGCTGGTCCCCACCACCCTGGCGGCCCTGGTGCTCACCCCCGGCGTCTCCTACGGCACCCTGCTCGCGGTGGCCTGCGTGGCCGGCGTCGGCGGCGGCAACTTCGCCTCCTCGATGGCCAACATCAACGCCTTCTACCCGCACCGCCTCAAGGGCTGGGCCCTCGGCATCAACGCCGGCGGCGGCAACCTCGGCGTCCCGGCCGTCCAGCTGCTCGGCCTGCTCGTCCTGGCCACCGCGGGCGCCACCCACCCCCGGCTGCTCCCGCTGCTCTACCTGCCGCTGATCGTGCTCGCCGCGCTCGGCGCGTGGACCCGGATGGACAACCTGGCCGCCCCGCCGCGCGGCGAGGGCCGGGCGCTGCGCGAGGTCGCCCGCGACCCGTACGGCTGGGCGGTCGCCACCCTGTACATCGGCACCTTCGGCTCCTTCATCGGCTTCGGCTTCGCCTTCGGCCAGGTCCTCCAGGTGCAGTTCCACGACCGCTTCGACACCCCGGTGAAGGCGGCCGCGCTGACCTTCCTCGGCCCGCTGCTCGGCTCGCTGCTGCGCCCGGTCGGCGGCCGGCTGGCCGACCGCTTCGGCGGCGCCCGGGTCACCCTGGCCACCTTCGTGGCGATGGGCGCCGGAACGGCCGTCGTCCTGGCGGCCTCCCACGCGCACTCGCTGCCGCTCTTCCTGGCCGGCTTCATCGCGCTGTTCGTGCTCAGCGGCATCGGCAACGGCTCGACCTACAAGATGATCCCGGCCCACTACCAGGCCCGCGCCCGGGCGGCCGTCGCGAAGGGCGCCGACCCCGGGACGGCCGAGGCGGACTCCCGCCGCCGCTCGGCCGCGCTGATCGGACTGGCCGGCGCGGTGGGCGCGTTCGGCGGCGTCCTGGTCAACCTGGCCTTCCGGCAGTCCTTCCTGGCCAGCCACAACGGCGACAACGCCTACCTGGCCTTCCTCGCCGCGTACGTCCTCTGCTCGGTCCTGACCTGGGTGGTCTGGCTCCGCCCGCGCGCGGCGCGCTGACCCCCGCGGACGGCCGGCCCCGGGAGCACCCGCCGGGGCCGGCCGTCGTCGTGCCCGGGCGCCCGTCAGGACGGCGTACGGATCCGGCCCCCGCACGTCAGAGCTCCGTCAACGAACGGTGCTACCGCGCACCGCCCGGCTTTGCTGGAAGCGACCACGCGGACGGCACAAGCCGGAAGGACGGGCAGGGCCATGGCGGACAACGGCGCCGGAACCGACACCGAAGCGCTCGACGGGCGCGGCGGACACCACCACGACGGTCGGCCACGGATCGTGGTCGGCGTCAGCGGCTCGCTCGGCAGCCTCGCCGCCCTGCACCACGCCGTCGCCGAGGCCCGCCGGACCGGCGCCGAGGTGCTCGCGGTGCACTGCTGGACCCCGCCCGGCGGCGAGTTCGGCTACCGCCGTTCCCCGTGCCCGCCGCTGCTCGCCGTCTGCCGCGACACGGCCGCCGCCCGGCTGCGCCAGGCCCTCGACGAGGCCTTCGGCGGCGGCCGCCCGGGGGTACGGCTGCGCTGCCAGACCGTCCGCGGCGAGACCGGCGAGGCACTGGTCCGCTCCGCCGACCGCCCCGGCGACCTGCTCGTCCTCGGCGCCGGCGGCCGCGGCCCGCTCGCCCGCGTGCTGCGCCCGTCCGTCACCGCCTACTGCGTCCGGCGCGCGACCTGCCCGGTGCTGGCCGTCCCCAGGCCGCCGCTGCAGCGCGAACTCGAGGCGCTCCGACGCGGCCGCCGGCACGCCCTGCTGCACCCGCTCGCACCCGCTCGCGGCCGGGCGGTGACGCCGTGACCGCCGTCGGCCGTACCCTCCCGGACCGCGACGACCGGCACACCGCCGCCTGACCCGGTGCCGCCGTCGCGTCCGTCGAGGGTCGCGTCCGTCAGGGAGTGCCGGTGCGGTAGCCCCGCGGCCGGGTGGCGCGGACCTCCGTGTAGGCGAAGGAGATCCGGTGGCCGGGCCCGGCGAACACGGCCGAGCGCTCCGTCAGGGTCACGGTGCTGGTGGACTGGTGGCTCCAGCCGTCGACCTCGGCCTCGGTGACGCCGGTGAATCGCAGGAAGAACTCCAGCGCGTTGTGGCCGTTCCCGGCCCACTCCGCCGCCGCGCCGGCCGGGGCCGTTAAGGCCTCGAAGGCGGCCGTGAACGAGCAGTCGCGCTCGTCGAAGTGGGCGACGAACAGGTTGAACGCGGTCAGCGGCGGAACGGGCACGCCGAGCACGTCCCGCACCGGCTGCGGGTCGGCCAGCAGGGCGGTCCAGTCGGCGCCGGGGCCGGGGCCGGCGCCGGGGGTGGGCGTGGGGGCCGGGATGGGGTCGGTGTCGGGGATGGAGGAGAAGTCAGGGGTGGAGGAGGGGTCGATGTCGGAGGCGGGACACGGGGCGAGATTCGGGGCTGTCATTGAACGGCTTCCGGGTTGTGGGGGAAGGGTGGTGTGGTGCAGCCGGTCCACCCGGCTCACGACCGGCGGCGGGACGTGTACGGTCGCCGTCGCCGGAGCGGCAGGCGCTCACGTGGCTCAGCTGCAGGGAGTCGGCGGCGGTGAAGTCGAGTGCGAACCCTGCTCCGCGAACGGAGGCCTTCAGCCGCCCGCGGTCGAGCGGATCGTGCACCGCGTCGACCGGTTGCCCGGTCGGAAGGCCCCGCATCCGCAGGTTACCCTCCGTCAGGAGGAACCGCACCTGTGGTTCAACCAGTTCACAGCCCGCCTCGGCCCGCTCGGCCGGTGGGATGTCCGCGAAGCGCGGCAGGTCGAAGCGCAGTCGCGGCGCCGGCCCGGGCCGGCCGAGGTGGACCGACCGCAGTGGCGCGCCTTCCCGTGGTGACACCGAGGTGTGACAGCCAGTCAGCATGTGGGGGTTGACCAGCAGCTCGTACCGGGTCGGGTTGGCGGCGATGGCGGTGACTCCTCCGGCCGATGGGTGGAGTGGCCGGCCGGGGCCCTGGGCGGTGGCCGGTGTCCTCCGGCCCAGGGTCTCACGGACCGTGGTCAGCCGAGGGGGCGGGCCGGCGCTCCGGCGGCCTCCGCGAGGAGGCGGGCCGTGGCCCGGCCGGCGTCCACCGCGTGACCGGCCCGGGCGGGTCGGCAGCGGTTGAACGCCGGGTCGTACTCGGTGAGGACGGTGCCGGCGTGATCGGTGTCCGGCTCCAGCAGCCGCTCGGCCGGCTTCAGCAGTGCGGCGTCCAACTCCCGCGTGCGCTCGGCCGGCACCAGCTCGTCGCGGGTGCCGTGCACCAGCCAGAGCGGGACGGGGGAGACCCGGCCGGTGAGCAGGGGCAGCGGCGCCTCGCCGGTGGTGAGCGCGGGGTTGACGTAGCTGGACGAGATGCCGACGGCCGCCGTCGGGCGGTCCCCGGCCGGGGTGTCCGGGTGGGTGGCCAGAGCGACGGCCTCGCGGCCGCCCATCGACCAGCCGGCCAGCACGAAGCGGTCCGGGTCGCCGCCGTAAGCGGCCGCGTGCCGCCGGGCGTGCGCGAAGGAGGCGAGCAGGTGGGCCCGGCCGCCGTCCTCCGCGTCCGACCGCCAGTCGGGCACGAGCACCAGCAGGCCCAGCCCGGCCGCCTCCCGGGCCAGCGGGTGCAGGACGTCCCGTTCGTCGGGGCCGCGCCCGTGCCAGAGCAGGACGACGGGCCACGGCCCGGGCCGGCCGGCGGGCCGGTGGACGTCCATCGGCCGGCCCGCGGCGTACTCGACGACCTCGGGTTGGGGGTGCACGGTCATGTGGTGTTCTCCTCCTGGCAGGACGGGGTTTCCGGCCTGCTATTGTTCTACCTGTCGCGAGAGAGATGATCTCTTGTCAGGCGTCAGTGGTGCTACCGGAGCACGTCCTACTTTCAGTAGGGAGAGTCCGTTCAACCCGGGCCTGGCGCTCTACAGTCGGACGAGGTCCGGTGCCGTTCCAGGCGCCGGACCTCGTCCGCGTTTCGACCTCTCCGTGCGCTGCAGGCCTGGCCGGCCCGGTCGACGACCGGGCCGCCCCGTGCCGTCAGGGCCGGACGAACGCGTAGGCCTCCCCGGCGAGTTGGGCCCACGGCAGGGCCGACCCGGGGTCGAGGGCGAACCACTCCTTCATCGGCCGCCCCTTCCCGCCGTCGTACCGCTCGCCCTCGCCGGAGGCCACCAGCTCGTCCACCCGCGTCCGGGGCAGCTTCACCACCAGCCGGCCGTCCGAGAGCATCGCGAAGATCCGGCCGTCCACCTTCAGGGCGTCCGCCCCGAACCGCCGGGCACCCTGCGCCGCGGGAGTCGCGACACCGTCCAGCCCCGCCAACTCCTCGGCCAGCAACTCGAACCGGGACTCCGTCCGCCCGGACATCTCAGGCCGCCTCCGCCGTCTCCGTCGTCGCGGCGGCGATCAGGGTGAACACCGCGCCGCCGTCGTCCCGCACCACCGCCACCCGCCCGAACGGTGTCGGCTCCGGCCCGTCCAGCACGCTCCCGCCGAGCTCGACCGCCAGCTCCACCGTCCGGTCGGTGTCCGCCGCGCCGAAGTACACCGCCCAGAGCGCTGCCGGGCCCGCCGGGTCCACCCCCGGGTTGCCGCCGATCCCGCCGGCCGGCTGCCCACCGGCCCGGAACACCGTGTAGTCGCCCGCCGGGCGGCCGTAGTCGTACCCGAAGGCCTGCCGGTAGAACGTCCGGGCGCCGTCCGGATCGGGCGACAGCTGCTCGTTCCAGGTGAACGTGCCCGGCTCGTTGACCAGGCCCGCGCCCGGGTTCAGCCGGGCCTGCCAGAGACCGACGACGGCACCCGCCGGGTCCACCGCGAGCGCGCCGCGCCCCAGTCCGGCCACCTCCTCCGGCTCGCGGACGATCCGCCCGCCCGCCTGCCGGACCGCGTGCGCCGACCGGTCGGCGTCCTCCACCGCGAGGTACGTCAGCCAGGCCGGGTCCTCGCCGCCGGGGCCCGGGGCGATGCCCGCCACCTGGGCGCCGCGCAGCGTCGCCACCGTGTAGCCGGGCTGCCCGGCCAGGTCGACGAACTCCCAGCCGAACAGCCCGCCGTAGAACCGCCGGGCGCGCCGCCGGTCCGGGCCGGCCGCCAGCTCGACCCAGCACGGCACGCCCTCCCGGTACCTGCCCGCCTTCGGCATGGCGTCCTCCTCGCTGCTCCCGGCCAGCCTCCGCCGCCGCCCGGACCGCGGCAACCGGACGGCGGCGCACACACCGGACGCCCGTCGTTCACGCGACTCCCCGCGGCCGGAACTGGATGCTGATCCGCGGCCCCACCGGCCGGGCCGTCTTCGGCACCGCGTGCTCCCAGGTCCGCTGGCACGACCCGCCCATGACCAGTAGGTCCCCGTGCCCGAGCAGGTGCCGCACCACCGGGCCGCCCCCGCCCCGCGGCCGCAGCTGCAACGCCCTCGGCTCGCCCACCGAGACGATCGCCACCATGGTGTCCTCGCGCGCCCCGCGCCCGATCCGGTCCCCGTGCCAGGCCACGCTGTCGCGCCCGTCCCGGTAGTAGCAGAGCCCCAGGGTGCGGAACGGCTCGCCCAGTTCCGCCGCGTAGTGCGCACTCAGCACCGCCCGTGCGGCCCCGAGCACCGGGTGCGGCGGCGGGTCGCCCTCCCCGTACGAGGCGAGCAGCCGGGGCACCTCGACCATCCGCTCGTACATCTCCCGCTGCTCCGCCCGCCACGGCACCTGTGCCACCAGGTGTTCGAACAGTTCGTCCGCCCCCGTCAGCCACCCGGGCAGCACGTCCACCCAGGCTCCCGCCCCGAGCTGCTGCCGCCGCAGCCCGCCGAGCGGCCCGAGCGCGGTCCCGCGCGGATCGGCGTCGTCGAACAACGAGGGCTGGAGGTGTACGGCGGTGCGCATGGGTCCAGCGTACGCCTCAAATCGAACGCCAGCTCGAATTGGGGCGCGTGCACCGGGTTCGTCAAGTCGGTGGACAAAGGCCGGCCGGTCGGCAGACTGGTCGGCATGGCGATCAGGAGAGAACCGAAGGAAGACCTGCGGATCTACCTGCAGGATGCGCGCGACGCCCTGCTCTGGAAGCTCGAAGGGCTCTCCGAGTACGACGTGCGGCGCCCGCTGACACCGACCGGCACCAACCTGCTGGGCCTGGTCAAGCACCTGACCGGCGCCGAGGCCGTCTACTTCGGCGAGACCTACGGGCGCCCCTTCACCGGTCCGGCGCTCTGGATCACCGGCGACGCCGAGCCCAATGCCGACCTCTGGGTGACCCCCGAGGAGACCCGCGAGCAGATCGTCGGCGGGTACCGGAGGGTCTGGGCCCACGCGGACGAGACGATCGCCGCGCTGCCGCTCGACGCCACCGGCCGGGTCCCCTGGGGCGACCGCAGCGAGGTGACGCTGCACGGCTCCCTCGTCCACATGATCGCCGAGACCCAGCGCCACGCCGGCCACGCCGACATCGTCCGCGAACTCGTCGACGGCACCACCGGCCAGCGCCCCGGCGGCGACAACACCGCCCCGGGCGGCCCGGCCTGGTGGAAGGCCCACCACGACCGGGTCGAACAGGCCGCCAAGCAGGCCGCCGCCCGCGAGGCCTAGAGCCGGTGGGTGACGGTGGTGGAAAAGGGTGGCCGCGGGCGGCCGGACGCTGGTAGACAATGTGACATGCTACAAGGCGCCCTGATCACCCTCCGAGCCCGGCACGAGAGCGACGTCCCCGTCCTCCAGGCCGAGCTGTACGACGACGTCGCCACCCGCTCGCGGGCCGACTCCCGCCCCTGGCGGCCGCTCCCGCCCGGCTCGCCGCGTTCCCCGTACGCGCCGGCCGACCCCGTGGACGAGGCCGCACCCTTCTCCGTCGTCGAGACGGCGTCCGGCGAACTGGCCGGCGAGGCCCTGCTCTGGGGCATCGACCCCCACAACCGGGCGGCCCACCTGGGCGTCGCGCTGCGCCCCGGCCACCGGGGCCGCGGGCTCGCCGCCGACGTGCTGGACGTGCTCTGCCGCTACGGCTTCGTGGTGCTCGGCCTGCAGCGCCTCCAGCTCGAGACCCTCGCCGACAACGCCCCGATGATCCGGGCGGCGACCGGCGCCGGCTTCACCCTGGAGGGCCGCCTGCGCCGATCCGCCTGGGCCTGCGGCGAGTTCGCCGACCAGGTGGTGCTCGGCCTGCTCGCCGACGAGTGGCGCCGGTAGGGCCGGCGAGCCCGGCGGTCGGTCACCGACCAGGCCCGCAGCCGGTCACCGCCCGGTGGCGGCGAACCCGCGGAACCAGGCGAGGATCGCCGGGTACGAGGCGAGGGCCGAGCCGTTGTGGTCGGCGTCCGCGGTCTCCACGACCGGGGCGTCGACCCCGTGCGCGGCCAGCGCGCGCCGGCAGGACTCGGTGTTGGCGACGGCCACGTCACGGTCGAGGCCGCCCGAGTAGAGGCGGACGGGGGCGCGGGGCGTCCAGTCGGTGCAGACCGAATCGGCGGTGCGCAGGATGCGGGCCAGGGTGCCGGCCGGGTGCTTGAGGCGGTCGATGAACCGGGGTGTCAGCAGCTCCTCCGGGGTGCCGGGCAGCGCGGCCACGATCTGCTCGTCGGTGTGGCCGCCGTCGAAGAGGGCCTCCACGGTGTCCGCGTACGGGGCCCGGAACGCCTCGGCGGGCGAGTCGTAGAGGTGGTGCAGCCGGTTCCACGCCGTGACCGCGTAAGCGAGGTAGAAGACGGCGGTCGGCGGCGCGAGCCGCCCGTCGAAGGCGGCGGGGAGTTCCGCGCCGCGCAGGTCGTACGGGCCGCTCACCGGCGCGAGCGCGGCCAGCCGGGCACCGGGCAGCGCACCGGCCTGGAGGGCCCGGCCGAGGCCGAGCGCCGCCGGGCCGCCCTGGGAGAACCCGGTGGCCATGACCCTGCCGTCCAGCGCGACGCCGTTGCGGGCCGCGAAGGTGCGGGCGGCCGCCAGCAGGTCGACGGCGGCGGTGGTCTCGGACTCGACGTCCAGGTACGGGTGCGGTCCGGTGCCGACGCCGAGGCCCAGATAGTCGGGGGCGACGGCGGCGAAGCCCGCACCGGCGAACATCACCGTCACCGCGCGGTCGGGGCCGTCGCTGACCGAGGCGGCGTAGCCCCGGTAGGGGAGGGTGCCGTGGGTGTACTCCACGGTGGTCAGCCCGCGCGGGTGGCGTCCGGCGGCATTGCGGGGCAGGGCCACCACGCCGCTGGCGACGGTCGGTCGGCCGGTCGCGTCGACGGTCCGGTAGGTGAGGCGGTGGACCTCGACGCCGTCCTGCGCGGCGGGCGCGGTGGTGAACCCCACCCCCTGGACGTACGCCGTCGCCTGCCCGGCGTCGAGGTCGGCCACCCGGGTGGCGGAGACCAGGGCGCCGCGCTGCGGCTTCCCGTCGTGGCCCGACCCGGCGGCCACCGCGGGCGCGGCCGTGGCCGCCGCAACGGCGAGGCAGAGCACGGAGGCGGCGGCCACCCGGGCGGCCCGGCGGGAGGTCTTGCGGGGCTCCTTGAGCGGCGCCATGCGGGACGCCTCGGGGGACGTGGCGCGGGTGGTCGTGCTGACGGGCATCGCCGGATTCGCTTTCGTCGGAGTAGTGCTGACGTGGCATCACTCTTCCGTGCGGCGCCCGCCGCGCCCATGGGGCTGCTCCCCGGGCGGGAGGTGGGGGTACCCCTACCGCCGGGCCACCGGCTGCCGCCGGGCTACGGCAGTTCGCGGCGGACGAGGGAGCGGGCGAACGGCTCGCCGGTGCGCCGGGCGAAGGCCATCCGCTCGCGGACCTCGCCGAGGGTGCGGGGGCGGTAGCCGGCGCCGCCGTCGCCGCTGCCCCGCTTGTGGAAGCGGACACCGGCGTTCACCAGCACGGAGAGGGTCCGCCAGCCGGCGGTGTCACGCCGCCGCGGCGCGGCGAATGCGGAGCCCAGCTGGATCAGCGCCCGGGCGCAGCGCGGGCAGTGTCGCTCGCGGGTCCGGTCGAGCGGGTCGTACGCCTGCTTGTAGGAGGCCCGGCAGGGCAGGCAGACGTAGGAGGTCTTGGTCACCCCGTCAGCCTGGGCCCTGTCCGGCAAGATCCGCCGGACAGGGCCCTAGGCCCGCTTGATCCCGCCCTCGCTCCGATGGCCTTGGCGGGGTAGGGGCGGGGGCAGTTGGCGGGGTCGGGGGCTCAGTCGGGCAGGAGCCCCGCCAGGTGGTCCGGGGACAGGGCCGGGTTTGCCGCCGCGGCCTCGACGGTCTGCCGGTCCTCGTCAGCGAGCAGGGCGATCACGGTTGCGGGCGGAAGGGCGGGGTGTGCGGCGGCGAGGCGCCGGGCCCTGGGGTCGGCCAGACAGGGCAGCAGGGCGGCGGGCGTCGCGTTCGGGTGGCGGGCGATGGCGCGCAGGGCCCGGCCGGCAGGGGGCTGCCGGGTGGCGAGCCGTTCGAGCAGGGCGGCCGGGGCGTCGGGATTGGCGGCAAGGCCGGCGGCGACCGCGGTGCCGAAGCGGTCGAGGAGCGCCTGCAGCAGGCGTGCGGACAGACCGGGGTGCGGTGCGATCGACTTGGCGACGGCGGCGTCGCGGTCGGCGGCCAGTGCGTCGCGGACGGCGTCGGGCAGGTCGCGACGCTGGGCGAGGAACATGCGCAGCCCGGGCACGGGCGACACGGCGAGCTGTTCGACCTCGGCCGCCGTGGCGGCGGCGATCCGGGGCAGCAGGGTCGGCCCGGTCCGGGTGACCGGAGCGATCCGGGCCAGGACGCCCAGCGGGATCCGCGGGTTGTGCGCGAGGCGGCGGCGGACGTCGTACGTGTCGTCGTCGGCGAGCGTCCGGAACAGCGGCTCCGCGAGGGCGGCGTTCTCGGCGAGGTTGCCGCGCACCCACGGGACGGGGTCCACGGCGAACCGCTCCTGTACGTCGGCCGGCAGGTCGGCCCGCTCGGCGAGGGCCTGGCGGTGCGGCGCCGACGGGTCGTCGGCGTACCGGGCGGCGGCCGCGGCGGGCGTGGCCGGGTTGCCCAGGGCCTGCAGCCGGATGTCGGCGAGGTCGTCGAGCAGCGCGGCCAGCGGCTCCGGCGGCGTGGCCTCGTTGCCCGCGACGGACCGGCGGACCTCGGCGTCCGGGTGGTGGGCGAGCCGGGCGAGCAGGGCGGGCGAGGCCGTCCAGAGCGCCAGCTCCGCGACGACCTCGGGCTCCCGGTCCGCGGCGAGCACCTCCTCCACGGCGGGCGGCAGTCCGCGGCACTCGGCCAGTGCGACCCGTCGGGCGGCGTCCGGATCGTCCGCGAACAGCGCCGGCCAGGACGGGTCCCCGCGGCCCTCGTACAGCAGCGCGAGGGCGGGCTCCGGCTGCCGCACGGGGTCCACGTCCCCGGCGCGCAGCAGGCCGCCGTGCGCGAGCCGCAGGGCGGCCTGCGGGCAGCGTGCGGCGAGGGCGCGCACCTGGCCGCGGCTCAGGTCCGGCCGGCCGGCCAGGTGCCGGGCCAGTTCGGGGTCGGCCCCGGCGGCGAGCCGGTCGAGCAGGTCCGCGGGCAGGGCCGGGTGCAGGGCGAAGCCGTACCGGAGATGGCTGTTCACGAGGACATCACACGGCCATCCTGGCGGACTCCGGCCCGGCCGGTCCGCCGGTTTTCTCCGCCGGGGCGGTTCCCTCAGGTCCGATTTCTGAGCAGGCGTGATGTCCTGCTACTGTTCATCCCGTCGAGAGGAAATGATCTCTCGGACATGCGTCAGTGGTGCTACCGGAGCACGTCCTACTTTCAGTAGGGAGAGTCCGTTCAACCCGGGCCTGGCGCTCCACCCCGAAGGGGCCGTTCCGTTACGGAACGGCCCCTTCGTCGTTTCGCGGCCGCTCGGTGCGGGCCCGGTGCCGGCTGTTCCCGAGCCGGGCGGCGGGCGTCCGGCCGGACGTGCCCCCGTTCTCACCCCCGGTCCCCTGCGGTGCGCGCACCGCGGCGCTGCTCTGTCCGGGCTCCGGCGGCGTGGCCGGGTCGTCGTGGCCGGGAGGATCGGCCGTCGGACGGGGTGTCTGCTCAGGGTGGCCGCTTTATCGCAGAGCGTGGCCGAAAGCGTCAGGCGTGGCCGACAACCGGCCAAGGTCCGCTGCCAGGTCGGCGGGTGGGCCGGACGCCGGTGCGGTGGTCGAGGGGGCTCCGGCCAGTGCGTTCGGCCGGCGGGCCGAGGCTGACGGTGCGTCATAGCTTGGCCGAAAATGGCGGCTATAGATGTGAATATGCCATTGGAATGTTCGTCATATGGAATCCGCCAGTAGCCTTCCGTGTCGAACCCGCCACTCGTTGTGGTGGTCCGGCCGGTGCCAGTCGAGTGCGCCCGGCTGTCCGAAACCCCTCCGAAGGAGCCTGCGTGCCGGGTATCGACGAATGCCTGACCGGGGCGATGGCGATCGCCGGCGCCCGCGCGGCCAGCCTCATCGACTGGAGCAGCGGACTCGCCCTCGGTAGCGCCGGCATCAGTCCTACCGGCGACCACGAGGCATCCGCCGCGGAGACGACCGACGTGGTTCGGGCGGCCGTTGAGAGCGAGACCTTCACCGTGTCGGAGGACCGGCGGGCACCGTTGCAGGACATCATCGTCACCGCGGGCCGCAGTTACCACCTGATCTGCTTTATTGACACCGTCTTCGACAGTCCGCTCGTCCTGCACCTCTGGCTGGACCGGGCGGAGGGCAACCTCGCCGGGGCCCGCTACCGCCTCCAGACCCTCGCCGAGGAGCTGGTGCTCGGATGAAGGACAAGTGGACGCAACGTTCCGGTGACGTCGCCACCGGCGAGGTCGCGTTTCGGCCAGCGGGCCGGCCGACGGACAGGGGAGCAAGGCCGGGAGCGGGGTGCGGCTCCGGCCGGACGCCGGGGTGGCGCGCCGGGACCGCGACCGGCCACGGGCGGTCGGTGTGAACACCGCCGAGGTCCTCGCGACCACACCGACCACCGAGCCGCGTTCCGCGGGCAGCGCCGAGGCCTTCGTCATCCTCGAACAGCTGGCCGCCGAGCGTGCGACCGGCGCTCTGCGGGCCTCCGGCGGAGCGGTCTACCTCGCCGACGGCCTGGTGGTGCACGCCGACTCCGAACGGGCGCCCGGCCTGGCCGCGCTGCTCACCGGCTGCGGCCGGATCGCCCCGGAGACCTGGCGCGAGACCGTCCGCGCCTTCGGTCCGCACGGCCGGGTCGGTGGCGCCATGGTCGAACAACGCCAGGTCACCCTGGGCGAGTTGGAGATCTGCCAGCTCGGTGTCCTGTACGACGCCGCGTACTTCGTGCTCGACCCCGCCGGCCGGTCGGCCGGGCCGTGGACCTTCGAACCGGGCGTCCGGCACTGGCTCGGCCCGGTGGTGGCGGTGAGCGCCCGACGGCTGCGCCGCGAGGTGGAACGCCGCGGCCGGCTGCTCGAACGGATCTGGCCGTGGCCGCAGCTCGACACCGCGCCCGTCCGCGTGCTCGGCGCCCAGGGGCCGGGCACGGGTCCGGTGGCTCGCGCCGGCCGGCCGGGGCCGCAGCCCAGCCGGCGCCAGCGCGAACTGCTCGTCCACGCGGACGGCCGAAGAACCCCGGCGGAGCTGGCCCGGATGCTCGGCCGTTCGGCGTTCGCGACCACGGCCGACGTCCGCCGACTCGCCGCGGCCGGACTGCTCGTCACCCCGGGGCGGAGCACCCCGCGGCACGCCGTCGCCCCGGCGTCGG
>NZ_JBEYVJ010000124.1:0-20203 GCF_040643935.1 Kitasatospora sp. NPDC047058
AGTACGGGGCCATTCGTCGCACGATCTACGCGGCGAAATACCTGTCGGACGAGGGCTACCGGCGCAAGATCGCCCGACAGCTGAACCCGGGCGAGCGCCGACCAGGAGGGCCTGGACTACCCGCTGCTCTCCGACTTCTGGCCGCACGGCGAGGTCTCCCGCGCCTACGGCGTCTTCAACGAGGAGAAGGGCTGCGCCGTCCGCGGCACCTTCGTGATCGACAAGGCCGGCGTGGTCCGCTGGAGCGTCGTGAACGACCTGCCGGACGCCCGGGACGAGCAGGAGTACCTGAAGGTCCTCGCCTCGCTCTGAGCCCCCGCTCCGACCCGCGCCACCCCGCGGGCCCGGCCCGGCTGAGATTCGAACAGCCACGCCGGGCCCGTTCCCTGCCCAGGACGGGAACCCGGCACTACGATCGGTCCGTTGGCTGGTCAGAGGCCCGGGGCAACCGCCTCCGGTGCCTTGAACCGCACCACGGGGGCACCAGCGCGTGCCTCCCGATTCTTGGAGGACAAGTGGGTGTCAGCCTGAGCAAGGGCGGCAATGTCTCGCTCACCAAGGAGGCCCCCGGCCTGACCGCCGTGGTCGTCGGTCTTGGCTGGGACGTCCGTACCACCACCGGCACGGACTTCGACCTGGACGCCAGCGCCCTGCTCTGCAACGACCAGGGCAAGGTCGGCACGGACGGCAACTTCGTCTTCTTCAACAACCTGAAGAGCCCCGACGGCTCGGTCGAGCACACCGGCGACAACCTCACCGGTGAGGGCGAGGGCGACGACGAGCAGATCAAGGTCAACCTGGCCGGCGTCCCGGCGGACGTGGCCAAGATCGTCTTCCCGGTGTCGATCTACGACGCCGAGAACCGGACCCAGAACTTCGGCCAGGTCCGCAACGCGTTCATCCGCGTGGTGAACCAGGCCGACAACAAGGAGCTGGCCCGGTACGACCTCTCCGAGGACGCCTCGACCGAGACCGCCATGGTCTTCGGCGAGCTGTACCGCAACGGCGCCGAGTGGAAGTTCCGCGCCATCGGCCAGGGCTACGCCTCCGGCCTGCGCGGCATCGCCCAGGACTTCGGCGTCAACGTCTGAGTCGGGCACGGGCCCGCACGGGCCTGACGGAGTACCACCGGCCGGGGCGGCCGCGGGCGCGAGTGCGCCGGCGGCCGCCCCGGCCGTGTCGTTCGGGCGCGTGCGGCCGTGCGCCGGTGCGCCCGTGGTGCCGGCGGCCGGCCCGGCTCCGGTGCGGGCCGCCGCCCCGGCTTCGTCCTGGCCCGGCGCACTGGAAGGATAGGAGTTCAGGAAGTTCAGCCGGCCGGAAGAGGCCGGGCGGGGCCGCGGGGGAATAGACCTGAGATGCGCCCCGGGAGGCAAAGGGAGGAAGGACAGCCATGAGTGTCACGCTCGCCAAGGGTGGAAACGTCTCGCTCACCAAGGCCGCGCCGAATCTGACGCAGGTGCAGATCGGCCTCGGCTGGGACGCCCGCTCGACGACCGGTGCGCCCTTCGACCTCGACGCCAGCGCGCTGCTCTGCTCGGGAGGGCGGGTGCTCGGCGACGAGTACTTCGTCTTCTACAACAACCTGAAGAGCCCCGAGGGCTCGGTCGAGCACCAGGGCGACAACCTCACCGGTGACGGCGAGGGTGACGACGAGGTCGTGCTGGTCAATCTTGAACTCGTCCCGCCGCAGGTGGACAAGGTGGTCTTCCCGGTGTCGATCTACGACGCCGAGTCGCGGCTGCAGAACTTCGGCCAGGTGCGCAACGCGTACATCCGGGTGGTCAACTCCCTGGACGGCCAGGAGATCGCGCGCTACGACCTGACCGAGGACGCGTCCAGCGAGACCGCGATGATCTTCGGCGAGCTGTACCGCTACGCGGGCGAGTGGAAGTTCCGCGCGGTCGGCCAGGGGTACGCCTCGGGCCTGCGCGGCATTGCTCTCGATTTCGGCGTAAACGTACAGTAACGGCGCGAATCACCGTCTTCCGACGGTTCGACGCCATGAACTCGAAAGGTAACCAAGTCCCGTGTTCCTCCGCACATTCGGCTGGTCATTCGCGATCACCGTCATCGGGCTGATCGCAGCCGGCCTGCTCTGGGGAGCCGAAGGATTCGGCATCGTCCTGATCCTCTCGATCCTGGAGATCTCCCTGTCGTTCGACAACGCGGTGGTCAACGCCACGGTGTTGAAGCGGATGAACCCGTACTGGCAGAAGATCTTCCTCACCGTCGGCGTGCTGATCGCCGTCTTCGGCATGCGGCTCATCTTCCCGCTGCTGGTGGTCGGCCTCACCGCGCACCTCAGCCCCGCGACCGTCATCGACCTCGCGCTGCACTCGGACCAGACGTACGAGGGCATGACGTACGCCCAGTACCTGGAGGCCGCCAACCCGGCCATCGCGGCCTTCGGCGGCATCTTCCTGCTGATGATCTTCCTCGACTTCATCTTCGAGGAGAAGGACTACAACTGGCTGGCCTGGATCGAGCGTCCGCTGGAGAAGGTCGGCAAGCTGGACGCCTTCTCGACGGTCGTCGCGCTGGTCTCGCTGCTGCTGGCGTCCAACTTCTTCGCGGGTGAGCACGCCGAGACGGTGCTGCTCGCCGGCGTGCTCGGCCTCGTCACCTACCTCTCCGTGAACGGGCTCTCCTCGGTCTTCGAGGCGGGCCTGGAGGAGGAGGCCGAGAAGGAGGAGGAGGACGAGAAGAACGGCAAGTCCATCGTCCAGGTCGGCGGCAAGGCCGCGTTCTTCCTCTTCATGTACCTGGAGGTCCTGGACGCGTCGTTCTCCTTCGACGGCGTGGTCGGCGCGTTCGCCATCTCCAGCGACATCTTCCAGATCACCCTGGGCCTCGGCATCGGCGCGATGTACATCCGCTCGCTGACCGTCTTCCTGGTCCGCAAGGGCACCCTGGACGACTACGTGTACCTGGAGCACGGCGCGCACTACGCGATCGGTGCGCTCTCGGTGATCCTGCTGGTGGGCATCGAGTACCACATCCCGGAGATCGTCACCGGCCTGATCGGCGTCGCCTTCATCGGCCTCGCGCTCGGCTCGTCGATCCTGCGCAACCGCCGTGAGGCCGCCGAGGGCGGCGAAGGCGGCGGGGAACGGGAACTGGTGAGCAGCGGCAAGTAGCGCCGGCCGCACGCACCCGCGCAACACGGAACGGCCGTCCCCCCGGGAGTGGGGGGACGGCCGTTGCGTTTTCGCGGCGCGGGTGCCGCCGCGGCGCAGGTGCTGCCGTGCCGCGGTCAGCCGAGCTGCTGCTCGATGGCGCGCAGCTTGCGCTCCAGCGAGTCCAGCTTGGGCATCGACAGGGTGTCGTCGTCGGCCGTCAGGTCGATGGCCGGACTGCGGTAGGCCGAGGAGGACGACGTCGAGGAGCCGCTGCCGCTGCGGTACGGCGACTCGTCGGTGGAGCTCGCGTACGAGGAACCGGAGTAGGAGGAGCCGGAGTACGAGGAGGAGCCGGAGTAGGACGAGGAGCCGGAGTGCGAGGAGCCGGACGAGGACCCGACGGCGGCGCGCGGGCGGCGGCCGGTCTCCAGGACGCTCCGCGAGGAGGCCTCGAGCGCCGGGGAGGCGGTCTGGGAGGGGGCGTCGGCCTCGGAGGCTAGGGCAGGCTCCGTAGCGCTCGGGCCGTCGCCGGCGGCGGTCAGCGCGGGCACCTGGCGGCCGCCGCGGGCCCGGGAGAGCATGCCGCCCTGGCGGGAGATGGCCTTGAGCTCGGCGCGCTCGCGACGGTCGGCGGTCCGGGCCCGCACCTTGGCGTCCAGCTTCGCCTGGCGCTCCTCGCGCACCTCCTCGACCGCCTCGTCCAGGCTGCGGACGTTCTCCAGCAGCATCAGCGACCAGGCGGCGTAGGTCTCGCGGGGGGCGCGCAGCCAGCGCACGATGCGGATCTGCGGCAGCGGGCGGGGCACCAGGCCCTGCTCGCGCAGCGCGGCCTTGCGGGTCTGCTTCAGTGCGCGGTCGAACAGGATCGCGGCCGAGATCGACATGCCGGAGAAGAACTGCGGGGCGCCGTCGTGCGACACGCCGCGCGGGGCGTGCACCCAGTTGAACCAGGCCGAGGCGATCGCGAACACCCAGACCAGCAGGCGCGAACCGAGTGCCGCGTCACCGTGGCTGGCCTCGCGCACGGCGAGCACCGAGCAGAACATCGCCGCGCCGTCCAGGCCGAACGGGACGAGGTACTCCCAGCCGTTGGACAGGCCCAGGTTCTCCTTGCCGAAACCCACCAGGCCGTGGAACGACAGTGCGGCCGCGACGCCGGCGCAGCAGAACAGCAGGACGTAGGAGGAGATCCCGTAGATCATTTCCTTGCGGCGGCGGCGCTCCTCGCTGCGCTCCCAGGAGTCGCCCGACTCCTCGGTCCTGCCGTTGTTCTTGAAGCGCAGCGTCGCCACCAGGATGGCGGTGAACAGCAGGGCTGCGCCGCCGATGACGGTCCAGACCAGCTGTATGGAGGTCAGGTTCATTGCGGGTCGGGCCTCGGGTTTCCGCAGGGGACAGGTCACAGTGCGACACAGGCGGTCAGGTCCGTCCCCGGGACCGGGCCTGACGGTGCGTCATTGCTGTCGGCGCGCCCGTTGCCACCCGGGGGAGGGGTGGACGGGACACCTGTGCGGCAAGACGATATCGCGTCCGAGGGTGCGGCATGTTACGGGAGGGGAGCTTCGTCCTGCCAATCGACCTGCCGGTGCGGGGCGTTGGGTTCGGGGCGGGCGCCTTCCGAGCTCCGGGTCCGTGCTCCGGGTCTGTGCTCCGGGTCCGTGCTCCGGGTCCGCGCTTCCGGTGCGTGCCGCCGGCCGGTGTCCGCGGTGTGGTGGCGGGTAGGGGAACGTCCGGACGCGGTGTGCCGGCCGGGTGGCGGGATCCGGTGCCCGGTGGGCGGGTTCGGCTACCCGGCGGGCCGGCTGATGCCCGATCATGGAGCGGCGGACCGTCGGACCTGCTGGCGGGAGCTGGGGAGGACTGGGATGGCCTCGATTTGGGAGTACCTGCGCGGGGAGCGGAACACCCTCGACCCGGGCGGGCAGCACAAGGTCACGCTCACCAAGTCGACCCCGCAGCACGCGATCACCGGGGCCGCGGCGACCACCGGGTACCTCTACGTCAACCTGCACTGGACCACCCGGATAGGAGCCCCGCGCCCGTCCGGCCGGGAAGCCCTCAAGCGCTGGTTCAGCCCGCGCATCCTCAGCCCGATGGAGCCGGACTCGCAGCAGGGCGCGCAGGTGAACGTCGACCTCGACCTGGCCTGCATGTACGAACTGACCGACGGCAGCCGGGGCGTGGTGCAGCCGCTCGGCGGCTACTTCGGCGACCTGCAGCGCGCGCCCTACGTCAAGCTCAGCGGCGACGACCAGTACGGGGCGCCGTCCGGCGAGACGATGTACGTCAACCTGGAGAAGAAGGACCAGTTCAAGCGGCTGCTCGTGTTCGTCTACATCTACGACGGGACGCCCGCGTTCGAGCAGGCCAACGCGGTGGTGACGATCGTGCCGCAGACCGGTCCGCGGATCGAGATCAAGCTGGAGGAGCGGGCTCCGGCGGCGCGCTCCTGTGCGGTGGTGCTGATCGAGAACACCGGGGACAACACGCTGACGGTCCGCCGTGAGGTCCGGTACGTGAACGGGTTCCAGGCGGACATCGACCGGTTGTACGGCTTCGGGATGCAGTGGCAGCGCGGTTACAAGAACGCCTCGGGGCCGGAGTAGCCGCCGGCGGGGCCGGCCGATCCGGCTTCGGCCGCCGGGTCAGCGCGGTTGGAACTGCGGGCCCTGCGGCGGCAGCGCGAACTCCTCGGCGGCGGCCGGGGGCTGGTGGGCCTGCTGGGGGTGCGGCTGCTGGGGGTGCGGGGCGGTGTTCGGCTGCGGGTAGCCGTAGCCGCCGGGCTGCTGGGCCTGCTGCTGCGGCGGGTAGCCGTAACCGTGGGACGGCTGGTTCGGCGCGTGCTGGGGCTGCGGGTAGGGCTGCTGCTGCGGCTGCGGGTAGCCGTACCCCGGGCGCTGGGCCTGCGGCGGGTAGCCGTAGCCGCCCGGCTGGGGCTGCTGGGGCTGCTGGGGGTGTGGGGCGGTGTTGGGCTGCGGGTAGCCGTACCCCGGCTGCGGGGTCGGCGGAGCCTGCGGCACCGGCGGCAGGGTGGGCGGGGACGTCGGCGGCGGGGGAGTGTTGGCGGGCACGGCCGGTGCCGCGGCCTGGCCGCCGGCCGGCGCGGACGTCGGCAGCGGGACCGCAGGGGCCAGCGTGAAGGTGCCCGGCTCCGGCCGTGCGGCCGGGCGCGGGTCCGGCAGGGCGGCGCGCGGGTCGGTGGCGGGGGCGGGGGCGTTCTGCGGGGCGGCGGGCAAGCCGGCCCGGGGCTCGGCCGACTCGTCCTCGACGGTGATGCCGAAGTCGGTGGCCAGGCCGATCAGCCCGGAGGCGTACCCCTGGCCGACGGCCCGGAACTTCCACGCCCCGGCCCGGCGGTAGAGCTCGCCCGCGACCATGGCGGTGACCTCGTCGGCCTCGGGCATCGCGAACTCGGCGAGCGCGGGTGCGCCCTCGCCGGCGGCCGCGTCGAAGATCAGCACCCGCAGCCCGGTCACCGAGCGGAACGAACCGCCCTCGGAGGAGCCGGCCAGCACCACCCGGTCCACGTCGGCCGGCAGCTTGCCGAGCTCGGCCTCCACGGTGTCCGCGATCTCGGCGCCGCCGGCGGTCTGCTGCTTGGGCAGGTGGCGCACCAGCCCCGAGGGGTGGCGCGGCTGGTTGTAGAAGACGAAGTCGGCATCCGAACGGACCCTGCCGTCGGCGCCGAGCAGCAGCGCGGAAGCGTCCACGTCCGGCGCACCGGGCGTCGCGCTCCAGCGCAGCACGGCGCGGACCCCCGCCACCGGCAGTGCGATGTTGGCGCCCTTGGCCATCACGTGCGTCATAGCCGACCATCCTGCCTGTTCGCCACCCCTTCGGACAACGTGACCGAAGGTGGCGAAACGGTAGGACTTTGCCAACGCTTGCGCTTTGTGAAGCGGAGGGTAACCTTCCGAGAATTCGATGTTTCGGAACCGGGTTCGGCCGGAAGTCGTCCGTACGATGGGCGGCCAGAAGACCCCGGGGGGTTCGGCAGGGGGGTGTCAGCAGCGCGCACCCGGGAACCACCACACCCGGCGGGCCGGTTAACCAGGTGAGGCCCCGTACTCAGGGCCGGGTCCCGGCCACTTCCGTTCCGACCACAGCAGCCCGCCTCCGACCCCGAAGCCCCCGCCCCGCATCCTGCCCCGAATCCCGTTCCGATCCTGCTCCGATCCCTGTCCTGATCCCTGTCCCGATCCCTGCCCCGACGCCACGCCGGCCCGGTGCCCGGCCGGTCCGAGGCCGATCGGCCCGGCGCACCCGGGCGGCGCGGCAGCCACCCGCCCGCGCCCCCGCCGCACACCCCGAACCCCTTCGCACCCGCCCGAACGGCGGTCCGCAACCCCTGAGGAGAGCATCTTGCGCCATTTCGGCCACCTCGCCGACGACGTACGCGGCCGGCTCTTCCTCGAACAGCCCCGGGCCTTTTCCTCGGAGAGTGACGCGGCCGTGCTGGCCACCGCGCTCGGCGCGACCCTGTACAGCCCGGCCACCAGGCCCACGCTGCGCGCCGACATCCGGAAGCAGGCCGCCCGGGGCGTGGTCTCCATGGTGCTCTGCCTGGAGGACTCGATCGCCGACCACGAGGTGACCGCCGCCGAGGCCAACCTGGTCGCGCAGCTCGGTGAGCTGTTCGGTGAGGTGGCGGGGGCGGCTGGGGCCGCGGGGGCAGCTGGGGCTGCGGAGACGGCCGGGGCCGCCGGGGTTGCTGAGAGTGACCGGGTTGCCGAGGGTGACGGGGCTGTCGGGGCTGTCGAGAGCAGCACAATCTCCACTGATTGCACACAGGACCTTCCCCTCCTCTTCGTCCGAGTGCGCACCGCCTCCCAGATCGGCGACCTCGCCGGCCGGCTCGGTCCGGCGGTCCGGCTGCTCACCGGCTTCGTGCTGCCGAAGTTCACCGACGAGAACGGCACCGAGTACCTGGAGGCGCTCGCCGCCGCCGAGGCCGCCACCGGCCGGCGGCTGTTCGCCATGCCGGTCCTCGAATCCCCCGAGCTGGCCCACCTGGAGACCCGCCGCGAGCAGCTCTTCGGCATCGCCCGCCTGCTGGAGAAGTACCGCGAGCGCGTCCTCGCCGTCCGCCTCGGCGTCACCGACCTCTGTTCCGCGTACGGCCTGCGCCGGTCGCCCGACCTGACCGCGTACGACGTCGCCCTGGTCGCGGCGGTGATCGGGGACGTGGTCAACGTGCTCGGCAGGGCCGACGGTACCGGATTCACCGTGACCGGGCCGGTCTGGGAGTACTTCCCGGTCCAGGAGCGGATGTTCAAGCCGCAGCTGCGCCGCACCCCGTTCGCCGAGGCCGATCCCTCCGGGGAGGCGGTGCGGCAGCGGATCATCGAGCACGACCTGGACGGGCTGATCCGCGAGTTCGAGCTGGACCGGGCCAACGGCCTGCTCGGCAAGACCTGCATCCACCCCAGCCACGTGCCCGCCGTGCACGCCCTCTCGGTCGTCACACACGAGGAGTACTGCGACGCCCGGGACATCCTCGACCAGGAGCGCGGCGGTGGCGGGGTACTGCGCTCGGCGTACACCAACAAGATGAACGAGGCCAAGCCGCACCGGGCCTGGGCCGAGCGCGTACTGCTGCGGGCGGAGGTGTTCGGGGTGGCCCGGGAGGACGTCAGCTTCGCGGAGCTGCTCTCGGCCTGCTTGTGCGGGTGAGGCGCCGCCCGTACCGACTGCTCCGACCCGCCCCGTTCGCCCCGGGGCCGCGTGACCCGCAGCCCCTTCGTACGAACCGCACTCGTACAACCGCACTCGTACGACCCGATGCGTACGACCTGTACTCCTACGACCCGACGCGTACGACCCGCACTCGTACGACCCGCACGACTCCGCACCATCGAAGGCAGGACCAGCAGTGACAGCACAGCAAGAGTGGACCGGCCGCTGGGTGGCCGACCGGGCCGGCGTCGGCCTGACCGGCTCGGACCGGCTCCCGGAACTCGTCGGACTGGCCCTGCGCGAGAACCGCAAGCGCGCCCACCTGCTGGTCTCCACGGTGCTCGGCAAGCACGTGCCGCAGCGGCCGTCCGTGGTGCACGGCGCGGGCCTCGACCTCGGCCGCCGGGTGCGCGAGCTGCTCGGCGAGGAGGCGGCCGCCCGGGCCGTCGTGCTCGGCTACGCCGAGACCGCGACCGGGCTCGGCCACAGCGTCGCCGACGGCCTGGACGCCCCGTACCTGCACTCCACCCGCCGCCCGGTGGCCGGCCTGACCCCGGTCGGCGGCTTCGAGGAGGAGCACTCGCACGCCACCTCCCACCTGCTGCTGCCCGCAGACCCCGCGCTGCTCGCCGGGGAGGGCCCGCTGGTGCTGGTGGACGACGAGTTCTCCACCGGCAACACCGTCCTCAACACCATCCGCGACCTGCACTCCCGCCACCCCCGCGACCACTACGTCGTGGTGGCCCTGGTCGACCTGCGGGACGACACCGACCGCCGCCGGCTGGCCGACACCGCCGCCGAACTCGGCACCCGGCTCGACCTGGTGGCCACCGCCAGCGGAGGGGTCGACCTGCCGGCCGACATCCTGGACCGCGCCGAGCGCCTGATCGCCGAGGCCGGCCCGGCGCCGGAGCCGCCGGTCGCCCCGGCCGCCCCGCTGGTCCGGGTCGACCTGGACTGGCCCGCCGGCCTGCCGGACGGTGGCCGGCACGGCTTCACCGCCGCGCACCGCGGTCAACTGGAAGCGGTGCTCCCGCCGTTGGCCGCGCAGCTGGCCGAGGCGCTGGGCGCCGGCCGTGCCGGCTCCGCGGACGAGGGCCGGGTGCTGGTGCTCGGCTTCGAGGAGCTGATGTACGCGCCCCTGCGCCTGGCCGGCGCGCTCGCCGACCTCCTGCCGGGCGGCGACGAGCGGGTCCGCTACTCGACCACCACCCGCTCGCCCGTCCTCGCCGTGGACGACCCGGGCTACGCCATCCGCACCCGGCTGGCCTTCCCCGCCCACGACGACCCGGAGGACGCCGCCCCGCGCGAGCGCTTCGCCTACAACGTCGCCCCCGGTACCGACCCGGCGCGCCGCTTCGGCACCGTCGTGCTGGTGGTGGACGACGTCGCCGACACCCCCGCCCTGCACGAGGGCGAGCGGGCCCTGCTGACCCAGCTGCGCCGGGTCACCGACCGGGTGGTGCTCGCCGTGCTGCCCTCGCACCGGCCGTCGCCGGTGTCGGCTCCGGTTTCGGGGCCGCAGTCGGCTCCGGTGTCGGAGGCGGTGTCGGTTCTGGTATCGGAGGCGGTGTCGGCCGAGGTGTCGTCGCCGCAGCCGGATTCCGTGTCGGCCGCGGTACCGGGCCAGCTGCCCGGCCCGCTGCGGGGGCCCGCGTTCTCCTCGTACCGTCCGGACGAGGTGGCCTGGCTGCTCAAGGACCTCTCCGACATCCCGCTGGAGGCCCCCACCGAGGAGCGGGAGGAGGCGGTCCAGAACGGCGGCGCCCACTACGCCGAGTCGCTGCCGGTCGAGTACCAGCCCAGCCCCGAGTACCAGGAGCTGTTCCACCAGGCGCTGCGGATCTCCGCCCGCCGGATCGCGCTCGCCGTCGGCACCGTCGCCGAGACGCTCGTCCGGGAGCGCGGCCGCGGCCTGGTGCTCGCCTCGCTGGCCCGGGCCGGCACGCCGGTCGGCGTGCTGATCCGCCGCTGGCTCGCCTTCGCCCACGGTCTGGACACCCCGCACTACGCCGTCTCGATCATCCGCGGCCGCGGCATCGACCCCGTCGCCCTGCGCTACCTGGACGCCCACCACCACGCCCCCGACGTGGTGTTCGTCGACGGCTGGACCGGCAAGGGCGCGATCACCCGCGAACTCGCCGCGGCGCTGGAGGGATCGGCCTTCGACCCCGGGCTGGCCGTTCTCGCCGACCCCGGCCGCTGCGTCCGCACCTACGGCACCCGGGACGACTTCCTGATCCCGTCCGCCTGCCTCAACTCCACCGTATCCGGCCTGATTTCGCGCACCGTGCTGCGCGCCGACCTGATCGGCCCGGACGACTTCCACGGCGCCAAGCACTACACCGACCTGGCCGGAGGGGACGTCTCCGGAGCGTTCCTGGACACCGTCGCCGACCACTTCGCCGCCGTCCGGGAGGAGGTCGCCGCCGCCGCGGACCGGCTCGCCACGGAGGACCGGACCCCGGACTGGGCCGGCTGGGCGGCCGTCGAGCGGATCAGCACCGAGTACGAGATCGACAACGTCAACCTGGTGAAGCCCGGCGTCGGCGAGACCACCCGGGTGATGCTGCGCCGCGTCCCCTGGCGGGTGCTGGCCCGCCGCGGCGCCGGCGCCGACCTCGACCACGTGCGTCTGCTCGCCGCCCAGCGCGGCGTCCCCGTCGAAGAGGTGGACGACCTGCCGTACTCGTGCGTCGGCCTGATCCACCCCCGCTACAGCCGTGGAGCGACCGGCGCCTCCGGCACGGCCGTCCTGACGAAGGAGTCCTGAGCCCGATGAGCAGCACCAGCAGCTTCCTGGTCGCGAGCGACCTCGACCGCACGCTGATCTACTCCAACCGCGCCCTCGCACTCGACGTGCCCGACCGGCTCGCGCCGCGTCTGCTCTCGGTCGAGGTGCACGACGGCAAGGCGCTCTCGTTCATGACCGAGCAGGCGGCCGCTCTGCTGGCGGGGCTGGCCCGGGAGGCCCTCCTCGTCCCCGCCACCACCCGGACCAGGACGCAGTACGAGCGGGTCAACCTGCCCGGCCCGACGCCCGGTTGGATCCCCGCGTACGCGATCTGCAGCAACGGCGGGCGCCTGCTGGTGGACGGCGTGCCGGACGAGGACTGGCAGGCGGAGGTGGCCGGCCGGCTGGCCACCGCGTCGGTGCCGCTGGCCGAGGTGGTGGAGCACCTGGCGATCTGTGCCGACCCGGAGTGGACGCACAAGCGGCGGGTCGCCGACGACCTCTTCGCCTACCTGGTGGTGGAACGCGCCGGCCTGCCGGCCGGCTGGCTGGACGAGCTCACCGGCTGGTGCGCCGAGCGCGGCTGGAACGTCTCGCTCCAGGGCCGCAAGGTGTACGCGGTGCCGGCGCCGCTCAGCAAGAGCGCGGCGCTGGCGGAGGTCGAGCGCCGGGTCGGCGGCGCGACCGTCCTGGCCGCCGGGGACTCGCTGCTCGACGCCGACCTGCTGCTCGCCGCCGACGCCGCCTGGCGCCCCGGGCACGGCGAACTCGCCGACACCGGGTGGACGGCCCCCGGCGTCACCGCCCTCGACCAGGTGGGCGTGGCGGCGGGGGAGGAGATCGTCCGTCAGTTCCTGGCCCGGGTCCGCGGCGAGGTGGACGCGGTGGACGTCGTCGCCGCCGGGTGACCTCCGTCAGGTGACGGCGGGAGGTCCCGCCGGGAGGTCTGCCGGGTGGCTTCCGTCAGGTGACGGCGGGAGGTCCCGCCGGGAGGTCTGCCGGGTGGCTTCCGTCAGGTGACGGCGGGAGGTCCGCCGGGGGCGTCCGTCGGGACGCCCCCGCGGCGGGCGGTGCCTCAGCCGCAGCAGCCGCCCCCGCAGCAGCCGCCGCCTCCGCCCCCGGACGGGGCCTGCCGCGGGGCGCTGCCGGAGGCCGCGCCGGTGACGGCGACGGTCGACAGCAGCTTCACGGTGTCCTCGTGCCCCTGCGGGCAGACCGCGGGGTCGTTGGCCTGCGCCATCGTGCGGCGGAGTTCGAAGGTGGCGCCGCAGGAGCGGCAGCGGAAGTCGTAGCGTGGCATACCCGCAGGGTACCCAGCCTCAGGCGGTGCGGCGCTTCTCCCGGACGTAAAGCTGCTTGCGCACCCGGGCCACCACCGAGCCGTCCGCCGACAGGACCTCGGTGTCGAACCAGACCAGGGCCTTCTTGCCCTCCTGGGTGAGCTCGCGGATCTCGGCCAGCCGGTCGTCGGTGAGCACGAACTCGGCGAAGATGTCGCCGCGCCCGGGCGAGACGAAGCTGATCTCGGCGGCGGCGTCCCAGACCACGTAGTCGCGGCCGAGGTTCTGCATCACCAGCAGCATCCAGAACGGGTCGGTCATCGCGAAGATCGACCCGCCGAAGTGCGTGCCCACGTAGTTGCGGTTCAGCCGCCCCAGCCGGAGCCGGACCTTCGCCCGCCGGTAGTCGTCCGAGACGCCCAGCACCTTGATCCCGGCGAACAGGAACGGCGGCCAGAGGTTGATCCCGCGCCGGAACGTGCGGGCGGGGAGGTTGCGCTTACGAGCCATGGCGCGACTCTAGCCCACGAAGTTACTCGCGGGTAACCCCTTCCTTCCGCCCCTCACGCGCTCCCGCCGGTGCGGGCCTTGTCCGCGCCCGCATTGTCCGCGGCCGCCCCTACCGGTGCCCTCCGATGTCCCCGCGGATCATCCCCACCACCTGGGCCGCCGCCTCCCGCACCCCCGCCAGCTCGGTCAGGAAGTGCCAGTAGTCGGGGTGCCGACCGGCCGACTCCAGCTCCGCCACCGCCCGGTCCAGCCGTCCGACCGCCGCGTCCAGCGGGCCGGCGTGCCGCGGGTCCGGCGACTGCCGCCCCGCCATCGCCAGCCGCTGGGCGTCGCGCAGGGCGAACCGGGTGCGCTCGATCTCCCGATTCGGGTCGTGCTGCACCTCGTTCAGCTGCCGCAGACGCTCGTTCACGGCGACCACCGAGCCGTCCGCGGTGTTCAACAGGGCGCGCACCGTCCCGATCGCGCCGGTCGCGTCCGCCCAGCGCTGCTCGTCACGCGCCCGCGCCGCCTCGTTGAGCTTCGCCTCCGCCGCGCGCCCCGTTTCGGCCACCTGATCCGGCACCCGCTGGAGGTCCTGCCAGCACGCGGTCGAGAACCGCCGGCGCAGCTCGCTCAGCGCCGGCTCCACCGTCGCGGCCTTCGTTTCCAGCGCCTGGATCCGGGTCCGCAGGCTGGCCACCCGTCGGTCGATCTCCCGCGCCCGCTCCGGCAGGTGCTCCGCATCCGCGGCGACCGCCTCGGCCCGCTCCTTCACCCGCTCCGCACGCTGCAGCGTCGCCGGCACCCCGTGCCGGGCCGCGCCCTCGTTCAACCGCCCCAACTCCGGCGCCAGCTCGGCCAGCCGGGCCGCCAGGTCGTCCGCCTTCAGCCCGGCCCCGCGCACCGCCTCCAGCGCGTTGGTCGCCGCGAGCAGCGCCCGCTTCGCCTGCTCCACCGCCGGCGTCACCCGCATCAGCTGCGACTCGGCGTGGTCCAGCACCGGCTGCAGCCGCTGCAGGAACCCGTTCAGCTCCGCCTGCGCCTGCCCCAGCTGCCCCTTCACGTCCTCCAGCTGATGCCGGGCCCGCGCCGCCGCCCCGGACTCCAGCTCCTCCGCGTCCAGGTCGTGCGCGTCCAGCGCGGCCAGGTAGTTCACGGTCACCTGGTCGACCCGGCCGGAGATCGCCGCGAAGTCCGCCGCCGCCCGCTGCGCCGTCGCACTGTCCCCGGCCGCACGCACCGTCTCCACGGCCAGCCGCACCTCGCGCTGCGTCGAGTCCAGCTCGTAGAAGGCCTGCTGCGCCGCGTCCCGGGCCGCCCTGGCGTCCGCCCGCATGCCCTCACCACCGCGCCGCCCCCACCAGCCGCCGCCCCGCCCGGCCCCGGTACCCCCGAACGCCGCCGCCCCGGCCGCCCCCAGCGCACCCGCCACCACCAGCGGCAACACCAGCGCCTCGGCCACCGCACTCCCCGGCCGCCGCCCCCGCCTGCTCCCGCCGGCCACCCTCACTGCGCGCTCCCTGCTCCGACCGCTGATCCACCGCCCATTCTTCCCGATCACCCCGTTCCACCGGCACCCCACCCGTCCCACTCCCCGACCACCTGCACCGCGCCACCCCGGGGACCAGGTACTCTAGGCAGTCGTCGTCGCCCCACCCGGGCCACGACCGGGGGCGCGTAGCTCAGCGGTAGAGCGCTGCTCTTACAAAGCAGATGTCGGCGGTTCGAAACCGTCCGCGCCCACCAGTACGGATGCCCCGGACCGATCTCGGTCCGGGGCATCTGACGTCTCGACCTGACGGCAGTGGTGCCGCTTGAGCAGCCGGTCCATGTTGCCGAGCGCGTCGGGTGTCCTGTGCCACGTGGGTGTAGACGTTCATCAGCCCGATTTGGCCGTGCCCCAGGATCTCCATCACCCGCGGCGGCACGCCGCAAGCCGTCAGCAGCGTTGCGCACCCGTGCCGGGCGTCGTATAGCCGGACTGTCGAGATGCCGGCGGCCTCGGACACCCGGACGAACGAGCGGTAGACGTCGGTCGGCTCGTCCTGTCGCATTCGGTGGCAGCGCAGGGCGGGTTCCGCTTGGCATCGATCAGAAACGGTTCAGACTCTCGTCAGCAGGAGGGGTCTTCACCAGGGGCACCCGGTCCGCCTCGGTGGTGCTGGCCGCCTCGGCCGATTCCCGGAAGGTGACGACCGCCTCGCCGTTCTCGCGTGCCCATGCGGTGAGCATCCTGATGGGCTCCTCCAGGGTTCGCCCGAGATCGGTCAGGCAGTACTCCACGCGCGGCGGCGCCTCGGCGTACGCGTGCCGCTCGACGAGCCCGTTGGCCTGGAGCCGGCGCAGCGTCTGGGTCAGTACCTTGCGCGAGATGCCGCCGCTGAGCTCGACCAGTTCGCCGTGGCGCAACGGGCCGTCGGTCAGTGCGAAGAGCGTGACCATGGACCACTTGCTGGCGATGATCTCCATGGCCAGCAGAGCGGGGCAGTCGGCGAGGAAGGCAACTCCGGGTCGCAGGCTCATGCGCCGAAGGTTACCTGGAGGTACCTGACGGCCGCCTATCGTCATCGAGGTGCGCACACCTCCTTGCTCACGTCTCGCATGATTGAGGTTTCAGCCGTGTTCGTTTCCCTTGCCGTCGTCACCGTGGCCATGTCGGCGCTTCTCCTGATATCTGCCGGAGCCAAGTCTCTGCGGACGCGCCACATCACCGAGCAGATGTCCACCCTCGGAGTACCGCAGAGCATGATGGCGTTCCTGATCGGTGCTCAGATCGCGGGAGCGACAGGTGCGATCGCCGGACTCTGGTGGGGATCCGTCGGAATCGCCGCCGCGATCGGCCTGACGCTCTACTTCGCCGGGGCGGTCGCCTTCCACCTGCGCGTCGGCGACCACAAGGGCGCGTCTCCGGCGGCGGTCCTCGCCATGGCCTCCGTCGCCCTGATCGTGTTGCACGCCGCCGTCCTCTGATCCGCTGTGACGACGCCGACCGGCGACATGGATCAGCGGCCGCATCCACTGCTCAGTGGCTGGTGGTGCCTCGTGATCGTCGATCGGCGACGCCGCGCAGGGACAACCGGCCAACTCCCGCGTCAGCGGGTGGTGTGGGCGCCGCCGTTGAGGTGGAGGGTTTGGCCGGTGAGGTGGCGGGCGCCGGGGGAGGCGAGGAAGTGGGCGGTGTGGGCGGTGTCGGCGGGGGGCCGGGGCGGTTGGTGTGGGTTTCGGCGATCAGGGCTGCGCGGCGTGCGGCGCAGGGCGGTCCGGGCGACCATCGAGAGGGCGGGGAGGACGCCGAGGTCTGACAGGCCGGCCCGTGAGCGCCCGGGCCGGGGGCGGACCGAGCCGTGACAGGGAGTGGTCCTGGATGGGCGAGCGCCCCGCCGGGGTGAGCGCGGCCGACGCGGGCGGCAGCAGCAGGGCCGAGCTGTCCGCGCGGCTCAACTGGCTGCGCGCCGCCGTGCTCGGCGCCAACGACGGCGTCGTCTCCACGGCGGGCATCGTGACCGGTGTCGCCGGTGCGTCCGGTTCGCGGACGGCGCTGCTCGCGGCGGGTGTGGCGGGGCTGCTGGCGGGGGCGATGTCGATGGCGGCCGGGGAGTACGTCTCGGTGAGCACCCAACGCGACACCGAGCAGGCCGCGTTGGCGAAGGAACGGCGCGAGCTCGCCGAGGACCCGGCGGGCGAGCTGGAGGAGCTGACCGGGTTCTTCCGCGGCAGCGGGCTCGACGACCGGCTGGCCCACGAGGTCGCCGTGGCGCTCACCGAGCGGGACGCGCTCGCCGCGCACGCCCACACCGAGCTGGGCATCGACCCGAAGGCGCTGACCAATCCCTGGCAGGCGGCGCTCGCCAGCGCGGCCGCCTTCACCCTGGGCGCGCTGGTGCCGCTGTTCGCCGTGCTGTTGCCGCCGGAGTCCTGGCGGCTGGCGGCGACGGTGCTCTCCGTGCTGGCGGCGCTCACCGCGTCGGGGTGGACGAGCGCGCGGCTGGGCGGCGCGGGCCCGGGCCGGGCGGTGCTGCGCAATGTGGTGGGCGGCATGCTGGCGATGGTCGTCACCTACAGCGGCGGCGTGCTGCTCGACCACGTCACGGGCTGACGGGGCGCGTTCCACGAGGGGCGAGGGCGGCTGCCCGCCGAGAGGCGGCCCGTCCCGGCCTGTGTTTTGGTGGCCCCAAGACCCGCTTGGGAGAGGTGATCCACCGTGACGATGCCCCCGTTCGGATCGAACGATCCGTTCTCCGACCTGCTCAGCCGGTTCTTCGGAATGAGCCCGCTGGCCTCCCCGCCCGCGGTGCAGCGGGTGCCGATCGGGCGGCTGCTGAGCGAGTCCTCGCAGGAGCTGCTGGCGCTCGCCGCACGGCGCGCCGCGGAGGACGGGAGCCGTGACCTGGACACCGGGCACCTGCTGTGGGCCGCCACCCGGGTGGACCCCTCGCGCCGGATGCTGGAGCGCGCGGGCATCGACCCGGACCGGCTGGCCGACGACGTGAGCAAGGAGCTGCCGGCCGGCGGCGTGCAGGTCGGGCCGGGTGGGCCGGGCGGGCAGCCTTCGCTCACCCCGTCGGCCAAGCGCGCACTGCTCGCCGCGCACGCCCGCTCGCAGGCGGCCGGCGCCTCCTACATCGGTCCGGAGCACATCCTCGCCGCACTGTTGGAGGAGGAACGTTCGGGCGCGGGCGTGGCCCTGCACAACGCCGCGCCCTCGCAGGAGGCGCTGCGCACGGTGCTGGACGGCCGCGGTGTCGGAGGCGAACGCAGCAGCACCGGCGCGCACCCGAGCCGGACGCCGACGCTGGACGAGTACGGCCGGGACCTCACCGCGGAGGCGCGGGCCGGCCGGCTGGACCCGGTGGTGGGGCGGGCCGAGGAGATCGAGCAGACCGTCGAGATCCTCTCCCGGCGGACCAAGAACAACCCGGTGCTGATCGGCGAGCCGGGCGTCGGCAAGACCGCGATCGTGGAGGGCCTGGCGCAGCGGATCGTCTCCGGGGACGTTCCGCAGAGCCTCAAGGAGAAGCGCGTGGTCACCCTTGACCTCACCGCGCTGGTGGCGGGCTCCAAGTACCGGGGTGAGTTCGAGGAGCGGCTGAAGACGGTGATCGACGAGGTCACGGCCGCCGACAAGGGCGTGATCCTCTTCCTCGACGAGCTGCACACCGTGGTCGGTGCGGGCGCGGGCGGCGAGGGCTCGATGGACGCGGGCAACATCCTCAAGCCGGCCCTGGCCCGCGGCGAGCTGAGCGTGGTCGGCGCCACCACGCTGGACGAGTACCGCAGGCACGTCGAGAAGGACGCCGCGCTGGAGCGGCGCTTCCAGCCGGTGCTGGTGCCCGAGCCGACCGTCGGGGAGACCGTCGAGATCCTGCACGGGCTGCGCGACGCGTACGAGGCGCACCACCAGGTGCGGTTCACCGACGAGGCGCTGGCCGCCGCGGCGACCCTCTCGGACCGGTACGTCAGCGACCGCTTCCTCCCGGACAAGGCGATCGACCTGCTGGACCAGGCGGGTGCCCGGGTGCGGCTGCGCAGCCTCAGCGGTTCGACCGAGGCGGTGCCGGTGCAGGCGCGGATCACCAAGCTGCGCCGGGAGCTGGAAGAGGCCGTGGCGGACGAGGAGTTCGTGCGGGCCGCCAACCTCAAGACCGAGCTGCGGCAGACCGAGGACGAGCTGGCCGCGCTGGCCGAGTCGCGCGAGGAGGTCGTCGCGGTCACCGCGGAGGACATCGCGCAGGTGCTGTCGGGGCGGACCGGCATCCCGGTCGCCGAGCTGACCGCGACCGAGCGGGAGCGGCTGCTCAGGCTGGAGGAGCACCTGCACGAGCGGGTGATCGGCCAGGACGAGGCGGTCACCGCGGTCGCCCAGGCGGTGCGGCGCGGCCGGGCCGGGATGGGTGACCCGGAGCGGCCGACCGGCTCCTTCCTCTTCCTCGGGCCGACCGGTGTCGGCAAGACCGAGCTGGCCAAGGCGCTGGCGGCGCTGCTGTTCGGCGACCCGGACCGGATGATCCGCTTCGACATGAGCGAGTTCCAGGAGAAGCACACCGTCTCCCGGCTGGTCGGCTCCCCGCCCGGGTACGTCGGCTACGACGAGGCCGGCCAGCTCACGGAGGCGGTCCGCCGCAAGCCGTACAGCGTGCTGCTCTTCGACGAGGTGGAGAAGGCGCACCCGGACGTCTTCAACCTGCTGCTCCAGGTGTTGGACGACGGGCGGCTGACCGACTCCCAGGGGCGTACGGTCGACTTCCGCAACACCGTGGTGATCATGACCAGCAACATCGGCTCGCAGCGGATCCTCGACCACGCGGGGAACGTCGACGCCCGGAGCGGAGCTCCCGATCCGGCGCTGCGGGACGACCTGATGCGCGATCTGCGGCAGCGGTTCCGCCCCGAGTTCCTCAACCGGATCGACGAGGTGATCGTCTTCCAGGCGCTCACCCGGAAGGACCTGCTCAAGGTGGTCGACCTGATGCTGGACCGCAGCCGGCGCCGGCTGAAGGCGCAGGACGTGCTGCTGGAGGTCACCGAGGGGGCCAAGGAGTGGCTGGTGAACCGGGGTCACCAGCCGGAGTTCGGGGCGCGGCCGCTGCGCCGGACCATCCAGTCGGAGCTGGACAACCGGATCTCCAACCTGCTGCTGGACGGGAGCGTGCGGGCGGGGGACACGCTGATCGCGGAGGTGGGCGACGGGGAGCTGGTGGTGACGCCGGCCCGGTCGGAGCGCTCGGCGACCGGGGAGGAGGCCGGGGAGCGGGCCGAGGAGGAGTCCGGGGCGAAGGTCGGGGCGAAGGCTGGCGCGAAGGCGGCCGCGGAGGGATGAGGGGGTGGGGCGGGGGAGCGGCGGGGTGCGGGGGGTGTGCCCGGGGGGTACGCCCCGGCGCAACCCCCCGGGGGGGCGGCGGGGC
>NZ_JBEYVJ010000125.1:0-20020 GCF_040643935.1 Kitasatospora sp. NPDC047058
CCGATACCGGGCACGGAGCCCGGGGCCGACGGCCGGGAAGGGTGAAGCGCCGCACTCGACACGGCGGCCGCACACGCAGAACGCCCCGGACCTCACCGGTCCGGGGCGCCCACAACACGAGCCCCCTGTCGGGTTCGAACCGACGACCCCCGCTTTACAAGAGCGGTGCTCTGGCCAGCTGAGCTAAGGAGGCAACGGTGGCCGTCCGCGACGAGGTCACGGCGGCACCGGGGGCAGTCTACCGGGCGGGGGTGGGGCGGTGGTGGCATATCCGGGGGATGGGAGGGGCGGGCGGGCGCGGGCGGGCGTGATGGAACCGATGCCGAAATCGGGCGGACCGGGGGCTGACAAGCGGCGCAGGCGCAGGTAGCGTCGCCAGGAGTCGGTTCGCGCAGTGGTTCAGACCAGTGTGCGGGCCGATGCGCACGACATCCACCCTTTACTCGGATCGTCCGGCACGTTCCTGCCGGTGAAGGAGAGCACAGCCATGGCTTCTGTCACGTACGACCAGGCGACCCGCGTCTACCCCGGGGCCGACAAGCCCTCGGTGGACGCGCTGGACCTGGAGATCGCGGACGGCGAGTTCCTCGTCCTGGTCGGCCCCTCGGGTTGCGGCAAGTCGACCAGCCTCCGCATGCTGGCCGGCCTGGAGGACGTCAACAGCGGCGCCATCCGGATCGGCGACCGGGACGTCACGCACCTGCCGCCGAAGGACCGGGACATCGCCATGGTGTTCCAGAACTACGCGCTGTACCCGCACATGACCGTCGCCGAGAACATGGGCTTCGCGCTCAAGATCGCGGGCGTCAACAAGACCGAGATCCGCACCAAGGTCGAAGAGGCCGCGAAGATCCTCGACCTCACCGAGTACCTGGACCGCAAGCCGAAGGCGCTCTCCGGCGGTCAGCGCCAGCGCGTCGCGATGGGCCGCGCGATCGTCCGCGAGCCGCAGGTCTTCCTGATGGACGAGCCGCTGTCGAACCTGGACGCCAAGCTCCGCGTCTCGACCCGCACCCAGATCGCGGGCCTGCAGCGCCGTCTCGGCATCACCACGGTGTACGTCACCCACGACCAGACCGAGGCGCTCACCATGGGCGACCGGGTCGCGGTGCTCAAGGGCGGCGTGCTGCAGCAGGTCGACACCCCGCGCAACATGTACGACAAGCCCGCCAACCTCTTCGTGGCCGGCTTCATCGGCTCACCGGCGATGAACCTGGTCGAGGTGCCGCTGGTGGACGGCGGCGTGAAGTTCGGCGGCTCGGTCGTCAACATCTCCCGCGAGGACCTGGCCGGGGCCGGCACCGACAAGACCGTGACCGTCGGCATCCGTCCGGAGCACTTCCAGATCGTCCCGAGCGGCGGCATCGAGGGCGTCGCGGTCACCGTCAACGTGGTCGAGGAGCTCGGTTCGGACGGCTTCGTCTACGGCACCACCAAGATCGGCGGCGAGGACAAGGACGTGGTCGTCCGCGTGCACGGCCGCCAGATCCCGGCCCGCGGCGAGACCATCCACGTCGTGCCGATCGCCGACGAGACCCACGTGTTCTCGACCAGCACCGGTGCCCGCCTGAGCGGCTGAGCAGCCGATCTCCTGAGCACCCGAGCGCCGGGAACGGACGAACAGCAGCAGGACGGAGCCCCGTCGGACCGCACGGTCCGGCGGGGCTCCGCCATCGGCAGGCGCGCCGTCAACCCGGCGTCGTCAACCCGGCGTCGTCAACCCCGCCGGTGCCGCCCGCCCGGCGGCGTCAACACGGTGAAGGGACGAACCGGGACAGCGCGTCACCCGATGGTGTCACGGAGGGCGATCCGGCCCGCACCCAGCGCTACGCTCCTGAGCGTGAAGCAGCTAGTTCGCCGAATCGGCCAGACCATCGCCCTGTCCCTGCCCGTGGTCCTGGTGACCACCGGCACCCTCGCCGTGACCAGGGTGCCGTGGGCCCCGCCGACCGGCCTGGACCAGCAGGTGGTGGCGGCGTCCAGCGGGGACGGCGCCGGCATCGGGCGGGCGTCCGCCGGCAAGGCGCCGGAGGGACTCGCGCCGCAGGACGCCCTGCGCGTCGCCCTGCTCGACGAGCTGCGCGCGCACAACCCGGGCACCGCGCTGGACCTGCTGGAGCGCTCGATGCGCGAGCAGCCGGCCCTGACGCCGTACTGCTCCTCGCTCGCAACCGAGCTGGGCAAGGCCGCGGTGCGGAAGTACCAGGGCGACGTCCAGCGGGCCCGCACCTTCGCCCGCCCGGTCTGTGACGGGTCGTTCGCCTCGGGCACCAGCGACTGACGGGCACGCCCGGCCGACAGGCTGACCGGCTGACGGGCACCCACCCGGTCTGGCGGCGCGGCGGCCTGACCGGCCCCCCACGGGCGCGCGCCTATTGTGCAGCCATGACCGCTGACACCACGCCCCCGCCGGCGCCGCAGCCCGCCACCCCCCAGCAGACCGTCGTCTCCCAGGCCGTCATCCTGGCGGGCGGCCAGGGCTCCCGGCTGCGGCCCTACACGGACGACCGCCCGAAGCCGCTGGTCGAGATCCCGGGGACGGGCACACCGATCCTCGGGCACCAGCTGGCCTGGCTCGCGTCCGAGGGCGTCACCGACGTGGTGATCTCCTGCGGTCACCTGGCCGACGTCCTGGAGGAGTGGCTCGACAGCGCCGACCTGCCGCTGCGGGTCCGCACGGTGGTCGAGGACGAGCCGCTCGGACGCGGCGGCGGGCTCAAGTACGCCGCGCGGGCGCTGCCCCGGCCGGAGGAGCCCTGGTACGCCACCAACGGCGACATCTGGACCAGGTTCAGCCTGCGCGACATGGCCGCCTTCCACCACGAGCGCGGCGCGGTCGCGACGCTCGCGCTGGCCCGGCCGCGGATCCCGTGGGGCGCGGTGGAGACCGACCAGTTCGGCAACGTGCTGGACTTCATCGAGGCCCCGCCCTCGCCGTTCCTCATCAACGCCGGCCTGTACGTGTTCAGCCCGGAGTTCACCGAGCTGCTGCCGGACGTCGGCGACCACGAGCGGACCACCTTCCCACAGCTGGCCCGGGGCAAGCGGCTGGCCGGCTACCAGCTGCCGCAGGGCGTCTACTGGCGTGCCATCGACACCGCCAAGGACCTCACCGAGGCCGCCAAGGAGCTCGCCGCGGGAGCCGGCCGCACGCCCCAGTAGCCCGCACGCCCCCTGCACGCGCCCACCCGCCCGAACACGGCAACCGCAACGACAACCGCAACGACAACGGCCGGGTGCTCCCCCACGGAGCACCCGGCCGTTGCCCGCCCTCCCGGGCCCGGCGGACCGTCAGGTCGACGTCGGCGACCCCGGCCACGAGCTCCGGGCGCCGCCGCCGGACAGCTCGGCCAGCGGCCCGCTGCCCAGCACCCCGCCCAACAGCCCCGAGCCGGAGCTGCTCTGGCTCGGCCTGGGCGCCGTCCCCGAACCGCCCGGCGCCGGCGTGCTGCGCTGCGCGGAGGACGAGCCGGCCGGCGACCCGGCCGACGGCGCCGCGGGGGCCGGGGACGCGCCGCTCTCCGGCTTGGTCGACCGCGCCTTCCCGCTCGGGGTGGCCGTCCCGGCCTTCGGCGAGCCCGGGGCCGTCGCCGGGGACGACGGGGCGGACGGGCTCGGCGCCGGCGAGGCGGGCCGGGACGGGGCGGGCGAGGGCGAGGTGGACGAGCCCTGCCCGCCGGGGGCCACCGACGGCCCGCCGCTCGGCCAGACCGGCGTGCCGTAGTCGGTGGCCGGCCGGGACGGTGCGGGGTGCGGGCGGCTGCTGGTGCGGACCGCCGCGCCGAGCATCGACCCGAGCAGCAGGGTCAGGCCGACCACCACCGCGGTCACCACCGCGCCCCGCCGCAGCACCCGCCGGCGCAGCGCCGCCGGCGCGCCCGCACCGTACCGGCGCCAGGCCTCCAGGTTGAGCCGCCCGTCCAGCGAGGCGAACGGCGCTCCGGCGATCAGCAGCGGGCTCCACGCCGCGAGGAAGATCAGGTCGGGCGTGTCGTAGACCGGCACGGCCCGCCAGCTGACCGTGAACAGCAGTGCGGCGGAGAGCAGCATCGCCGCCCCGGCCGCGAGCCGCTGCCAGAGGCCGAGCAGGGTCAGCACGCCCACCACGATCTCGGTGAACGACACCACCAGGCCGGAGCCCACCGGGTGCGCCATCGCGAAGGACAGCAGCGGTTCGGCGACCCTCCAGGGGTGCAGCGAGGAGAGCCAGCGCATCATCGAGCCGCGCTCGCCGCCGTCGAAGTACACCGGGTCGCAGAGCTTGCTGAACCCGGCGTAGACGGAGAGCGAGCCCAGCACCGCGCGCAGCGGCAGCAGCACCAGGCCGAGGTCGACCCGGCGGCCGGGGTACCAGGGCTGCCTGCCCTCGGCCGACGCGGCGGAGACCTCGGGCAGTTCGCCGCTGGGCGTCCAGCCCTGGGGCGTGCCGACCGGTCCGACGCCGGCCTCGCTGGCGGTCCCACCGCCCGCGCGCGGCTGGCGGGGGACGGTCCGGGCACCCCCGTACGACGGGATGACCTGGGTGTCGTCCTCGGGCAAAGAGCCGTTCCAGCCGACACCGCTCCCGCCGAGACCGTTCCCGACGACACCCGCGCCGCGCCCGCCGACCCCGGCCGGTGCCGGCACGCCGGTGAGCCGGACGGCGTCCAGCAGCCGGGTGGCGGCGAGGTCGCCGGGGGGCGCCTGTCCGCTCCAGGTGACGGCGGTGACCCGGCCCTTGCGGCGCTGTGCACCGCCGCCTCCGGCTCCGGCGAAGGCCGGCACGGCGGAGGCGGGCACCACGACCTGCGGGGTGACCAGCGGACGGCGGATCAGGCCCTGCGTGGCGTACGGGTCGCCGAACGCGGCGCCGGTGGACAGCAGTCCGGCCGGGGCCTCGATCAGCGGCGCCACCGGGGCGCCGAGCCGGAGCCGGAAGCTCGCCTGGGTGCTGCTGAGGCGCGCTGGGTCCGACGGCACCTTGACGGTGTCGAGGCCGGGGCCCGCGTCTATCCCGGTGCTGCCGCCGCCCAGGACGGGGCGCCGAGGTGTTCTGGTGTCCACACCCGTCTAACCGGGTGACGCCCGCTTAGGACACTCTCCCGGGTGGAGGTCGGGAGTGTCCTTGAAGTGATCATGAGAAAAGCGATCGGGCCCGGTCGGGCCCGATCGCTTTCACTCCGATTGCGGGCGGACGGCGGGGAATTCCGGAGAACGCCTGCGCCGCCGGCCGCCCGTCTGCGGGGGCGGGGGGTCGGTCAGCCGACCTTGGCCCGCAGGCGCGCGGCCTCGTACAGCACGACGCTCGCCGCGACACCGGCGTTCAGCGACTCGGTGAGGCCCGACATCGGGATCCGCACCCGGAGGTCGCAGGTCTCCGAGACCAGCCGGGACAGGCCCTTGCCCTCGCTGCCCGCGACGATCACCACGGGGCCGGTCAGCGCCTCGAGGTCGCCGATCTCGGCCTCGCCGTCGGCGGCCAGGCCGACCACCGTCAGGCCGGCCTTCTGGTACGCCTCCAGCGCCCGGGTCAGGTTGGTGGCGCGGGCGACGGGCAGCCGCGCCGCCGCACCGGAGGAGGTCTTCCAGGCGCCGGCGGTCATGCCGGCCGCCCGACGCTCCGGGATGACCACGCCGTGCGCGCCGAAGGCGGCCGCGGAGCGGACCACGGCGCCCAGGTTGCGCGAGTCGGTGACGCCGTCCAGCGCCACGATCAGCGCGTCCCGGCCGGAGTCGGCGGCCTCGTCCAGCAGGTCCTCGGGGTGCGCGTACTCGTACGGCGGGACCTGCAGCACCAGGCCCTGGTGGTTCATCCCGCCGGTCATCTGGTCCAGCTGCGCGCGCGGCGCCTCCATCAGCGGGATGCCGCGGTCGTTGGCGGCCTGGAAGGCGTCCCGCACGCGGTCGTCGGTGTCGATGAACTGCTGGACGTACAGCGCGTTGGCCGGCACGTCGCCCTGCAGCGCCTCGACCACGGAGTTGCGGCCGAAGACCAGCTCGGCGGAGCCCGCACCGCCGCGCCCGCCGCGCCCGCCGGCACCGGCCCGGCGCATGCCGGCCCGGGCCTTGGCGTCACGCTCGCGTTTGATCGCGGCGTTGGCGGCCCGCTGCTTCGGGTGACCCTTGCGCTCCTCGCCGGGCGGCGTCGGGCCCTTGCCCTGGAGCGCCTTCCGGCTGTGCCCGCCGGTACCGACAGACGCGCCCTTCTTCGATCCGGGGTTGCGGCGGTTCCTGCGCTGGCTGTTGCCGGCCATGGCTGTACTTCCTGTCTGTCCGGCATGCCCGGCGGCCCGGTGGGAACCGGCGCCGGCCGACGGCATGCGCTACGTCATGCGGGAGGGCCGCACCGGTCCGGTACGGCCCACCCTCACCCCGAAGGGCTACTTGTTAATCGTCCAGCGCGGGCCGGACGGGGTGTCCTCGATGGCCAGCCCGGCCACGCCGAGCTGGTCGCGGATGGCGTCCGCGGTGGCGAAGTCCTTGCGGGCCCGGGCCGCCTGCCGCTGCTCCAGGACCAGCCGGACCAGCGAGTCGACCACGCCGTGCAGGTCCTCGCCGCGCTCCGCCCCGGCCCACTGCGGGTCGAGCGGGTCGAGACCCAGCACTCCGAGCATCGCACGGACCTCGGCCAGACGCGCCACCGCGTTCTCCTTGTCGTCCGCGGTCAGGGCGCTGTTGCCCTGGCGGACGGCGGTGTGCACGATGGCCAGCGCCTGCGGGACGCCCAGGTCGTCGTCCATCGCCTCGGCGAAGGCCGGCGGCACCTCGGGCGCGGCGTCGACCACGCCGCAGCGCTCCACGGCGCGCTGGACGAAGCCCTCGATCCGGCCGAAGCCGGCCTCGGCCTCGCGCAGCGACTCCTCGCTGTACTCGATCATCGAGCGGTAGTGCGGGGCCGCCAGGTAGTAGCGGAGCACGATCGGACGCCAGCGCCGGACCATCTCGGAGACCAGCACCGAGTTGCCCAGCGACTTGCTCATCTTCTCGCCGGCCATGGTGACCCAGGCGTTGTGCACCCAGAAGTTCGCGAAGTCGTCGCCGTAGGCCTTGGACTGGGCGATCTCGTTCTCGTGGTGCGGGAAGATCAGGTCCAGCCCGCCTCCGTGGACGTCGAAGGCCGCGCCGAGGTACTTGTGGGCCATCGCCGAGCACTCCAGGTGCCAGCCCGGGCGGCCGCGGCCCCACGGGGTGTCCCAGCTCGGCTCGCCCGGCTTGGCGGCCTTCCACATCGCGAAGTCGCGCGGGTCCCGCTTGCCGGTCTCGCCCTCGCCCTCGGGCTGGCGCAGGTCCGCCAGCTTCTGGTTGGAGAGCGCCAGGTACTCGGGGTACGACTTCACGTCGAAGTAGACGTTGCCGTCGGCCGCGTAGGCGTGCCCCTTGGCGATGAGCGTCTGCATCATCTCGACCATCTCGGGGATGTGCCCGGTGGCCCGCGGCTCGACGGTCGGCGGCAGGCAGCCGAGGGCGTTGTAGCCCTCGTTGAACGCGCGCTCGTTCTCGTAGGCGATCTGCCACCAGGGCGTGCCCAGCTGGCGCTCCTTGGCGATGACCTTGTCGTCGATGTCGGTGACGTTGCGCGCGAACGTCACCTGGTAGCCGCGGTAGGCGAACCACCGCTGCATGATGTCGAAGTTGAGGCCGGACCGGATGTGCCCGATGTGAGGCGCCGACTGGACAGTAGCGCCGCACAGGTAGATCGAGACACAACCCGGTACAAGCGGGACGAAGTCGCGTACCTGGCGGGTGCTGGTGTCGTACAGGCGAATGCTCACAGCGTCAAGCGTAGTGGGCACCAGGGGGTGCCCTGCGACATTCGCGAATGTCAATACCGCGGCCGGTCCGTTTTCGCACGGCACCCCGCCGGTGGCGCCCCCCGCCGCGGACCACCCGGGAGGGGCCGCGGACCGCCGGACGGGCAGGTCAGAGGTTGCCGACCACCTTGCGCGGGGTGATCCGGACGACCACCCGCACGTCCTCCGGCCCGTCGAAGCGGTAGACCTCCTCGCCGCGGTACTTGTGCGCCAGCTCGTCGATCAGCTCCCGGCCGCCCTCCCGGGTCATGGTGACCAGGCCGCGCACCTCCGCGTACTCGTACGGGCTCTCCGGCGGGTTGACCACCAGGGAGATCCGCGGGTCCTTCACCAGGTTGAGGTGCTTGCGGCGGCCCTCCACGGTGGAGAACAGGACGTCCTCGCCGTCCCGCTTCACCCAGACCACGGAGGACTGCGGACTGCCGTCGGGCTGGATGGTGGAGACCACGGCGAAACTCTTGCCGTCGATCAGGGCCTTGGCCCGGTCGGAGAGATGGTCGGCCATCGAGGACCTCTTCTCGTCAAGCGGCATCGGTGGGGCCTGCCGGGCCCGCTCCGTACGGTAGCGACTCCCGGCCCGACAAACCTTCCTGAACACCCGTCAACACCCGGTTATTCCCGGAACGGCCCCCAGGCCGCCCGGGCCGGCTCCCCCCGGCGCCGCCGCCGGGCCCTGCTCCCGGGTCCCGCTCCCCCGGCGCCCGGCTCGCCGGCCCGGCAGCCGGCGCCTTCAGCGCCGCTCGTACACCAGGGCGGTGGCGATCGCCGCCAGCCCCTCGGCGCGGCCGGTGAGGCCGAGGCCGTCGGTGGTGGTGCCGGAGACCGAGACCGGCGCGCCGACCGCCGCCGAGAGCGCGGCCTGGGCCTCCTCCCGGCGCTTGCCGATCTTCGGCCGGACGCCGATCACCTGGACCGAGACGTTGCCGATCTCGAAGCCGGCCTCGCGCACCAGCCGGGCCGCCTCCCCGAGCAGCGTGACCCCGGACGCGCCGGACCACTCCGGCCGGTCGGTGCCGAAGTGCGCGCCCAGGTCGCCGATCCCGGCGGCCGAGAACAGCGCGTCGCAGGAGGCGTGCGCGGCCACGTCGGCGTCCGAGTGCCCGGCCAGGCCGTACTCGGCGCCCGGCCACTCCAGGCCGGCCACCCAGAGCGGCCGGCCGGCCTCGAAGGCGTGCACGTCGGTGCCGATGCCCACCCGGGGCAGCAGCGGTGCGGACGGGTCAGTAGGCATCGGAGGCCCTCCGGCGGGCGAGTACGGCCTCGGCGAGCACGAGGTCCAGCGGACGGGTGACCTTGAACGCCTCCTCGTGACCGGGCACCACCACCACCCGGCCGCCGAAGCGCTCGACCAGGCCGGCGTCGTCGGTGACCGGCGGCAGGCCGCCCCCGGCCTCCTCGGTCAGCGCCTTGGCGTGCACCTCGGCCAGCGTCCCGCGGCGGAAGCCCTGCGGCGTCTGGACGGCCCGCAGGGTGGCCCGGTCGGGCGTGTCGAGCACCGGCTCGGGCGCGCCCGGGTTCGGCTCGACCCGCTTGACGGTGTCGGCCAGCGGAACGGCGGGCACCACGGCCTCGGCCCCGGCCCGGACGGCGGCCGCGACGGCGTCCACCACCTCCACCGGGACGAGCGGCCGGGCGGCGTCGTGCACCAGCACGATCTCCACCTCGGCCGGGATGGCGGCCAGGCCGAGCCGGACCGACTCCTGGCGGGTCGCCCCGCCGGCCACCACCCGGACGTCCTTGCCGTCCAGCCCGTGGCTGTCGAGCAGGCCGACCACCTCGGCGACCCCGTCGGCGGGCGCGGCGACCACGACCAGGCCGACCGCCCGGCTGCGGGCGAGCGCCCGGACGGCGTGCACCAGGAGCGGCACCCCGCCCAGTTCCCGCAGGGCCTTGGGGGCTCCGGGCCCCAGCCGCTCGCCGCGTCCGGCGGCGGGCACCACTGCTGCTGCGACTGCTGCTGTGGCGTTCAGGTTTCACTCCTTCGGCGAAGTGGGTATGGCCATGGCGTGCGCGACGACCCCGTGCACGACGAGCGTACGGACCCCTTCCGAAAGCACCACGGTCCGGCGCCCCCAGCACGCGCACCACGGCACCGCCCCGCCGCCCCGGCGGACGCGGTACACGTAGAGCAGTACAGGCGGAAACGGTCATGCGGCCCGTCCCGAAGACAGGTCGGACGCGGACGGCGGGCCGCGGAGCGCCCGGGCGGGGCGGCGTCGTCGCGAGGTGGCGCCGTCCGGACACGCCTCAGCGCCCGAAGTGCCACGGCACCACTTCCGGACGGTTCGTCCGGGAAGCGGCGCGTCGGCACCGGGCGCTGTGAGCGGTGGGCGGAAGCCCGGCCGCACTACGAGGCGAGCACCTCGTCGAGCAGCGTCTCCGCCTTGTCCTCGTTGGTGTTCTCCGCCAGCGCGAGCTCGCTGACGAGGATCTGGCGTGCCTTGGCGAGCATGCGCTTCTCGCCGGCCGACAGGCCGCGCTCGCGCTCGCGACGCCAGAGGTCGCGCACAACCTCGGCGACCTTGATAACGTCACCCGAGGCGAGCTTCTCCAGGTTCGCCTTGTAGCGACGGGACCAGTTGGTAGGTTCTTCGGTGTACGGTGCGCGCAGCACCTCGAAGACCCGGTCCAGACCCTCCTGGCCGACTACATCGCGCACGCCGACGAACTCCGCGTTCTCGGCGGGCACGCGGAGCGTCAGGTCTCCCTGCTGCACCTTGAGCACCAGGTAGGTCTTGTCCACACCTTTGATCTGGCGAATTTCGATGGCCTCGATCAGCGCGGCCCCGTGATGGGGGTAGACCACCGTGTCGCCAACCTTGAACGTCATGTGACAGGACCCCTTCCGTGGCTTTCCAGAATAACACGCTTTTCGGCGCACCCGAAGGGCGTTTTCGCAGGTCAGGGCAGGTCTCGGGGCTTGACAAGGACCCCCATGACGTGCTGCGACCGATGTTCGACAGGGGCTTCCCGCAGGTCGGAGGCGGTTCCGGCGCTCACCGAAACCTGCGGCAACACTCCTGAAACCGTGATTGGATCTTGAGTTTTCACCGTTTATCGGGCCGTTTCCCGATCGTGATCCGATCTTGGTCTAAAGTTGACCGGAACACGACGACGTGCGGCCGTACGGGCGCCCGGCGCGGCCCGGGCGGGCGACACGGGGACCACCCCGTGAGGAGCGCATAAGCGAGGTCGATAATCTGAGACCTGACCAACCGCCACGTGACCTAGGAGAAGCCGCCGCCGTGAGCCGCAGCCTTCGAGTCGGCAGCATCGCCGCCATCGCCGCCGTCGCCATTGCCTCGCTGTCGTCCTGTGCGGCCGGCAACTCGCCGGACACCCTGGAGATCAAGCCCGACAACGCCCAGGCGACCGTCGGCCCCAGCATCCGCCTGAACAACATCGCCGTCGTCACCGGGGACGAGCCCTCCGGTGAGCACACCGGCCCCGTCAACGTGACGGTGAACATCAGCAACTCCGGCAACACGCCGGTCGAGCTGCAGTCCGTCAGCGTGGGTACCGATTCCGCCACCTTCGCGGACGACAAGGGCGCGCCGGTGGCCGGCATCGTCGTGCCGGCCGGCGGCTCGGTACTGCTCGGCGGCGACGGCAACCCGTCCGCCCGGGTCGCCTCCACCAGCGTGGTCGTCGGCGGCTTCGCGCCCACCTCGTTCACGTTCAAGAGCGGCGAGAAGACCGAGACCGAGGCCTCGGTCTACCCGAACAAGAGCATCTACAAGGGCTTCGGCCCGACCCCCACCCCGGTCGCCGTGCCGACCAAGGCCGCCGGCTCGCCGTCCGCCGCCACGACGGGCGCCGCCGCCACCGCCACGGCCCCCGCCGCGGGTGCGGCCACCGCTCCGGGCTCCGCCGCCACCGGTGCGGCCACCCCGGCCGGCGCGGCCACCCCGGCCGGCGCCGCCTCGCCGTCCGCCGGGACCCACTGACCCGCGGCCGCACGACGCACCGAAGGCCCCCTCCGGCGACTGCCCGGAGGGGGCCTTCGGCCGGGCCCGCGTCGGGCGACGCGGGGCCAGGCGGCGCGATCAGCGCGGGCCTCCCGTGTTTACGGCTCGAACTTGTAGCCGAGGCCGCGGACCGTGACCAGGTAGCGCGGCGCGCCCGGGTCCGGCTCGATCTTCGCCCGCAGGCGCTTCACGTGGACGTCCAGGGTCTTGGTGTCGCCGACGTAGTCCGCGCCCCAGACCCGGTCGATCAGCTGCATCCGGGTGAGCACCCGGCCCGCGTTGCGGAGCAGCATCTCCAGCAGGTCGAACTCCTTCAGCGGCAGGTCGACCTTGGCGCCGTCCACCGTGACCACGTGCCGGTCGACGTCCATCCGGACCGGCCCCGCCTCCAGCGCGCCCGGGCCGCCGTTCTCGCCCGGGCCCTCGGCCTCGCCGCGCCGACGCAGCACCGCGCGGATCCGGGCGACCAGCTCGCGGGTGGAGTACGGCTTGGTGACGTAGTCGTCCGCACCTATCTCCAGGCCGACGACCTTGTCGATCTCGCTGTCCTTGGCGGTGACCATGATCACCGGGACGTTGGAGCGCACCCGCAGCTGACGGCAGACCTCGGTGCCCGGCAGGCCGGGCAGCATCAGGTCGAGCAGGACGAGGTCGGCGCCGTTGCGTTCGAACTGCTCCAGCGCGTCGGGGCCGGTGGCGGCGATGGCCACCTCGAAGCCCTCCTTGCGGAGCATGTACGAGAGGGCGTCGCTGAACGACTCCTCGTCCTCGACCACCAGTACTCGGGTCACGATCAGGCCTCCGGGGAAAGCAGCGGGGTTGGTTCTGACAGGGGGTGTGCGGACTCCCCGGCGGGGAGCGTGTGGTCCGCGGGGGCCTGCCCGGCGGGCAGGCGCAGGGTGAAGGTGGAGCCCTGGCCCTCGACGCTCCACACCGAGACGGTGCCGCCGTGCGAGGCGGCCACGTGCTTGACGATGGAGAGGCCGAGGCCGGTGCCGCCGGTCATCCGGGAGCGGGCCGGGTCGACGCGGTAGAAGCGTTCGAAGACCCGCTCGCGGTCCTTCTCGGAGATGCCGATGCCCTGGTCGGTGACCGAGATCTCGATCAGTTCGCCGTCCGCCTCGCCGAGGGCGGCGGCGCTGGAGATCCGGCGGGTGGCGATCGCCACCCGGGTACGCGGCGGACTGTAGTTGACGGCGTTCTCGACCAGGTTGCCGAGGGCGGCGGCGAGCTGGCCGCGGTTGCCGTGCAGGTAGAGGCCGGCGATGCCGCCGGCCGCGATCAGGATCTGCTTGGCGGCGGCCTGCTGGCGGCAGCGGTCGATCGCCTCGGCGATCAGCTCGTCCACCGCCACCGGCTCCGGGTCGGTCATCAGCCGGTCGTCCTGGACCCGGGAGAGGTCGATGATCTCCTGCACCAGGCTGGCCAGCCTGGTCGCCTCGATCTGCATCCGGCCGGCGAAGCGCTGCACGGCCTCCGGGTCGTCGGCCGCGTCGGCGACCGCCTCGGAGAGCAGCGAGAGCGCGCCGACCGGGGTCTTGAGCTCGTGGCTGACGTTGGCCACGAAGTCGCGGCGGACCGCCTCGACCCGGCGGCGCTCGGTCTGGTCCTCGACCAGGACGAGGACCAGCCGGGAGCCCAGCGGGGCGACCCGGACCGAGACCGCGAGCGGCTCGGCGGCGCGCGCCGCGCCCGGCCGGGGCAGCTCCAGCTCGATCTGACGGATCTCGCCGTCCCGGCGCGTCTTGCGGGCCAGCGAGAGCAGCTGGTCGACGGCGACCGCGCCGCCGCGGACCAGGCCCATCGCGTACGCGGCGGAGCTGGCCTTGACCACCTCGTCGCCGTCGCCGAGCACGATCGCGCAGGAGCGGAGCACGGAGAGTACGGTGTCGACCCCCGGGGGCAGCGGGGGTTCCTGGGCGGCGGCGCCGAGCGCCTGCTGCCGGTTCCTGCCGTTGGTGCCGCTGTGCCTGCCCCTGGCCTGTTCGCGCTCGCTCCAACGGAAGGCGATGGAGGCCGTGAGGCCGACGCCGAGCCCGGCTATGGCGCAGGCAGCGGCGGCGGCCACGTTCACGTCCATACCGAAAGCCTAAGCGCACGGCGCGGGCGCTCCCCAAGGGTCAGATCAAGGGATCGGCCGCGCGTTGCCGAGAATTCACCTGCACGTGGCTGCCGGTTCACCGCACCGGCCGTGCATGGTCGCCCGGACGGCCGAGAGTGGGCCGTGCAGCCCGTGTGGGAGTGGGTGGCGGACCGAACACCCGTCCGCCGCTCCGGTGCGCGCGTACCATTCGCGCCACCAGCAGCGGTCGCCCGGACGCCGTACCGACGGTCGTACGGGATGACCGGTCGGCACCGCCACCGACACAGCTACTGAGGAGAGAGCATGCGCGACGCGTACCACGAGGAACTCGACTCGATCGGCGACAGCCTGATCGAGATGGCCCGGCTGGCCGGCTCGGCGCTGGGCCGGGCCACCACCGCGCTCCTCGACGCGGACCTGGCGCTGGCGGAGAGCGTGATCGCCTCCGACGAGAAGATCAACGACCTCCACCACGACCTGGAGAACCGGGCGATCGACCTGCTCGCCCGCCAGCAGCCGGTCGCCACCGATCTGCGCATCGTCGTCACCTCGCTGCGGATGAGCGCCGACCTGGAGCGCTGCGGCGACCTCGCCCGGCACGTCGCCAAGGTCGCGCGGCTGCGCTACCCCGAGTCGGCCGTCCCGCGCGACCTGCACGCGACCGTCCTGGAGATGGGCCAGCTCGCCCAGCGGCTGGTGGCCAAGGCGGCGCTGGTGATCGCCACCAAGGACGTCGACAAGGCGCTGGAGCTGGAGCAGGACGACGACGCGATCGACGCGCTGCACCGCGACCTGTTCGCGCACCTGATCGACGACCGCTGGCACCACGGCATCGAGACGGCCGTGGACGTCACCCTGGTCGGCCGCTACTACGAGCGCTTCGCCGACCACGCGGTCTCGGTGGCCAAGCGCGTCGTGTACCTGGTGACCGGTGAGCACGTCGCGGAGTTCGTGGCGGCCACCGAGGCGGCGGAGGCCGTCGGGGAGTGAGCCGGCGGCCCTCCCGCCCGCTGCCCCGCCCTCACTCCGGCGGGTGAGTAAACCTTGGGCGGGAGTGGTGGGGGCGCACGGCCTGCCGGGGCCCCCACCACCGCGCGCCCGTTGACGCTCCCTCCGATCGGCGGTTTCACTCGATGCCGTAGGCACCGAAGTGTGCCCGTCAAAGGAGGGTCCAGCGCGATGAAGGCAACCCCGACTCGACCGGAACCGGCACGCGACACCGTCGAGCCGCCCGCCCCGAAGCTGCTGCCCGTCCTCGCGGCCGGCTGCGGCTGCGGCCCGGGCTGCGGCTGTGGCTGCCAGTCCGGCGCCCCCTGCCAGTGCGGCGGCGCCAGCGGCGGCTGCTGCGGGCACTGAGCGGCGCCCGACGGAGCTCCGTGGTGCACGGCCGCCGTGGGAGACGGTCGTGCACCTCGGCCTGTCCGGCTCAGAAGCGGACGTCGGTGCAGGAGTGGAAGGCGTTGCCGGTGTCCGCGATCTCCCGGACCGCGACGACCACCTGGTGCCCGGTGCGGCCGCCGGGAAGGGCCGCGGTGTGGCCGACCGTGCCCGGCACCTGGACGCCGCTGTACGGGAAGGTCACGAACCACCCCTCACCACAACGGAGTTGAACGACTAAGGCCCCGCCCCCCGATTCGGGGAGCGGGGCCTCGGCGGCAAGTGGCTTACTTCTTGCCCTGGTTCTTGACCGCCTCGATGGCGGCGGCGGCGGCCTCCGCGTCGAGGTAGCGGCCGCCCTTGGCGACCGGCTTGAAGTCGGCGTCCAGCTCGTAGACCAGCGGGATGCCGGTCGGGATGTTGAGGCCGGCGATGTCCTCGTCCGAGATGCCGTCGAGGTGCTTGACCAGCGCGCGCAGGCTGTTGCCGTGGGCGGTGACCAGGACGGTCTTGCCGGCGGCGAGGTCCGGGACGATGGCGTCGTACCAGTACGGGAGCATCCGCTCGACGACGTCCTTCAGGCACTCGGTGCGCGGGCGCAGCTCGCTCGGGATGTCGGCGTAGCGGGCGTCACCGGCCTGCGAGTACTCGGCGTCGTCGGCCAGGACCGGCGGCGGGGTGTCGTACGACCGGCGCCACAGCTGGAACTGGTCCTCGCCGAACTCGGCCAGGGTCTGGGCCTTGTCCTTGCCCTGGAGGGCGCCGTAGTGGCGCTCGTTCAGGCGCCAGCTGCGGCTGACCGGGATCCAGTGGCGGTCGGCCTTGTCCAGGGCGATCTGCGAGGTGCGGATCGCGCGGCGCAGCAGCGAGGTGTGGACCACGTCGGGGAAGAAGCCCTCGGCGGCGAGGAGTTCGCCACCGCGCGCGGCCTCCTTCTCGCCCTTCTCGTTGAGGTCGACGTCGACCCAACCGGTGAACAGGTTCTTCTGGTTCCACTGGCTCTCGCCGTGGCGGAGGAGGATGAGTCGGTACGTCGTGTCAGCCATGGGCCCCAGCTTACGGGAGGCGGAAAAACCCCTGGTCGGGACCTCAGCCCCGGGTGTAACGTGCGCTCAGCGCTTGTGCCACTTACCTACTCGCTGTACGGTCCCGCCGGTACCGCTCAGCGGAACGTCCGCCGCCCAGGGAGCCCCCACGTGCCCGATCCGTCCGTTCTGCCCGCCTCCGCCCGGATCCGAAAAGCCACGAGCGAGGCGGTGGGCGGACTTCCCCGGCAGTTCTGGTGGCTCTGGACGTCGACCTTGATCAACCGGCTCGGCGGGTTCGTCGTCACCTTCCTCGCGCTCTACCTCACGACCGACCGCGGGTACTCGGCGTCGTACGCGGGCCTGGTCGCGTCGCTGTTCGGCCTCGGCTCGGCGATCGCAGCGGTCGCCGGCGGAGTGCTGACCGACCGGATCGGGCGGCGGCCGACGCTGGTCGCCGCGCAGCTCGGCACCGCGCTGTTCACGGCGGTGCTGGGCTTCACCGACGGGCAGGTGGCGATCGCGGTGGTCGCCTTCCTGGTCGGCCTCTGCAACAGCGCGAGCCGCCCGGCCGTCTCGGCGATCATCGCGGACATCGTGCCGGCCGCGGACCGGGTCCGCGCCTACGCGCTGAACTACTGGGCGATCAACATCGGCTTCGGCCTCTCGGCTGCCGTCGCCGGCCTGATCGCCTCGCACGGCTACCTCACGCTGTTCGTGCTGGACGCGCTCTCCACGCTGGTCTGCGCGGTGGTGATCTTCGTCCGGATCCCGGAGACCCGGCCGGACACCCCGGCCGCGCGGGCGGACGAGCCGGCGGCCGGTCTCGGCACGGTGTTCCGCGACACCCGGTTCATGGCGGTGGTGACACTCAACGTGCTGCTCGCCCTGGTCGCCCAGCAGGGCAGCACCACGCTGGCCGTGGACATGGGCCGGGCCGGCATCACCTCCACCCAGTACGGGCTGGTGATCGGGCTCAACGGGCTGCTCATCGTGGTCCTGCAGATCCCGCTCACCCGGTGGATGGAGGGCCGCAACCGGACGGCGCTGCTGGTCGCCAGCGCGCTGTTCATCGGCTGGGGCTTCGGGCTGACCGCGCTCGCCGGGTCGTCCGCCTGGTTCTACGCCTTCACCGTGGCGGTCTGGACGATCGGCGAGATCCTGAACGCGCCGACCATGATGGGCCTGGTCGCCGAGCTGTCGCCGACCCACGCCCGCGGCCGGTACCAGGGCGTCTACTCGCTCTCCTGGTCGCTCGCCTCGTTCCTCGGGCCCGCGGTCGGCGGCGTGCTGCTGGAGCGGGCCGGCGGTGCGGCGATGTGGGGGGCCTGCGCGGTCTGCGGCACGGTCGCGGCGGCCGGGTACGTGCTGCTCGGGCGGCGGGCGGGGGCGGCGACGGCCGCCGCCCCGGTGGAGCCGGGTCAGGAACCCGCCGTGACCGAACCGGCCCCGGCGGGCTCCTGACACCGGGGGTCACTCGGCGGCGGGTGCCTCGGCAGGCGCTCCGGCCGACGGGCCGGCCAGGTGGGCGAAGGCGGCCAGGTTGCGGGTGGACTCCCCGCGCTTGGTCCGCCACTCCCACTCGCGCCGGATCGCGGAGGCGAAGCCCAGCTCCAGCAGGGTGTTGAACGGCTCGTCGGCGTTGTCCAGCACCGCCCCGAGCAGCCGGTCGACGGCGTCGGGGGTGAGCGCCTCCAGCGGCAGCCGGCCGGCCAGGTAGACGTCACCGAGCGCGTCGATCGCGTAGGCGACGCCGTACAGCCGGGTGTTGCGCTCCAGCAGCCAGCGGTAGACCGCCTCGTGATTCTCGTCCGGGCGACGGATCACGAAGGCGTTCACCGAGAGGGTGTGGTCGCCGGCCCGGAACGCGCAGGTGGTGTTCAGCTTCCGGGTGCCCGGGAGGGTCGCCACCAGCGTGTACGGGTCGGTGGTGGCCGGCTCCCAGGCCACCCCGGCGTCGTCCAGGGCGGCGCGCAGGAGGGAGAGGGCCTCGTCCTTGGTGCGGATTGCCATGGGGGTGACGTTACTCGGCGGTACGGGCGGCGCGCAGCACCTCACCGGCCGCGGCGCGCGGCCGGTGCCCGGTCAGGCGAGCAGCCGGCGGGCGCCGGCCAGGCGGCCGGCCGGGCGTGCGAGGCTGCCGGCGTACACCTCGGCGGTGGTCGCCGCCGCGGTGTCCCAGCCGAACCCGGCGGCGTGCCGGGCGGCGGCCGCCCCCTGCCGGGCGAGCAGGGCCGGGTCGGTCGCGTACGGCTCCAGCGCGTGCGACCAGGCCTGCGGGTCGTGCCCGCGGACCAGGGTGCCGGTTACGCCGTCACGGACCGCGACCGGCAGGCCGCCGACCGCGGCCGCCACCACCGGCGTGCCACAGGCCTGCGCCTCCAACGCGACCAGCCCGAAGGACTCGCTGTACGAGGGCATCACCAGCGCCGTCGCCGCGCGGTACCAGTCGGCGAGCACGGCCTGGCCGACCGGCGGGTGGAACCGGACCACGTCGCAGATGCCCAGCTGGGCGGCGAGCTTGTGCAGGCTCTCCGGCTTGGCCAGCCCGGTGCCGGACGGGCCGCCGACCACCGGGACCACCAGCCGCTCGCGCAGCTCCGGCCGCCGCTCCAGCAGCGCCGCGACCGCGCGGAGCAGCACGTCCGGCGCCTTCAGCGGCTGTATCCGGCCGGCGAACAGCAGCACCGCGGCGTCCTGCGGCAGGCCGAGCCGGGCCCGGGCGCCCGCGCGGGCCTCCGAGCCGCCCGGGCGGAAGACGTCCAGGTTGACGCCCGGGTGCACGACGGCCAGCTGGTCCGGGCGGGCCGCGTAGTGCAGGGCCAGCTCGGCGGCCTCCTCGGTGGTGTTGGCGATCAGCCGGTCGGCGGCCTCGACCACCTGCGTCTCGCCGATCACCCGGGCGGCCGGCTCGGGGGTGTCGCCCTCGGCCAGCGCGGCGTTCTTCACCTTCGCCATGGTGTGCATGGTGTGCACCAGCGGCACGCCCCAGCGCTGGGCGGCCAGCCAGCCGACCTGGCCGGAGAGCCAGTAGTGCGAGTGCACCAGGTCGTAGTGGCCGGGGCGGTGCCCGGCCTCGGTGCGGAGCACCCCGTGGGTGAAGGCGCAGAGCTGGGCCGGCAGGTCCTCTTTGACCAGCCCCTCGTACGGGCCGGCGGTGACGTGCCGCACCAGGACGCCCGGGGCCAGCTCGACGGTGGGCGCGTCGTCCGAGCAGATCGCCCGGGTGAAGACCTCCACCTCGATGTCCAGCGCGGCCAGCCGCTTCGCCAGCTCCACGATGTACACGTTCATGCCGCCGGCGTCGCCGGTGCCCGGCTGGTGCAGCGGGGAGGTGTGCACGCTGAGCATGGCGATCCGGCGCGGGCGGCGGCGGCCGCCCGTGACCAGCGACTGGAGCCGGCCTCGCGCGGGCGGGGCCGGCTGGGCACGGCGCATCGAACGGACGGAGTGCTGGATCACCTGGCTGAAGCCTCCTCTGTGCTGCCCGTCTCCGCAGCCTGCTCGGCTGCTGCCTGCTGTCCGGTGTGTGCGCGACCGCCCACGCCGCTCCGCCGCACCGCAGTTCACGGCGCGCCGGTCCGCTGCCCCGTCCGGGCACACATCACCACCAGTGTGCCAACCACGTGGTCACCGACCGGCATTCCCGTCTCGGCACATGAGATGGCCCACGGTGGCGGACGGCCGGCTCCGCACCGCCGGGCGCCCCCCGTGGCGGGCCGTGCGGGCCGGCCCGTTCGTGCGTGCTCCGACCGGGGGTATACGACCTGAGGCCCC